>DAOUES010000196.1:0-13633 GCA_034430335.1 Anaerolineae bacterium
ACGTGGGCGGATCCGCCCCGGCGCGGGTGCAGTTGATCGCCGCTGCGCGGCTCGCAAAGTCGAGGCAGGCGGTTAGCTGCCCCTCCGACAGGTTTTTGAGCTTCTCCCGGTCATAGAGCACGCCCTCCCGATCACAGTACGCCAGCGCCGCCGCCAGGAAGGTATCGCCCGCCCCAACCGTATCGACCACCTTCACCTGCGGCGTCGGGACTTCGGCCCGCGCTCCCGCTGCCGTATACCCGGCTGCCCCGTCACTGCCCAGCGTCACGATGCACAGCGCGATGCCGCTTTTCAGCCAGCGCCCGACCGCCGCCTCGATCTCCCCGCCGGGATAGATGTACTCGAAATCGGCGCGGCTCAGGCGCAGGATATCGACCTGCTTGACCCAGCCCTCGAACCGCTCCCGGTAGGCGTCCCGATCATCGATCATCCCGGCCCGGACGTTTGGATCGAGCGAGATGATCCGGCGGCGGCTCTCGCGCTGCATCAGCGCCTCAAGCGCACTCGCGCCGGGTTCGAGCAGCAGCGAGATCGACCCAAAGTGGAGCGCCTTCACATCGCCGGGCAGGTCGGGGAGATCGTCGACACGCAGCAGCCGGTCAGCCGAATCGTTGGTATAGAAGATGTAGCGCGGTTCCGCACCTTCGCCTTCCGGCAGGCTGACAAAGGCCAGCGTGGTCGGGTTATTGCCCCGAACCACGTAGCGGGTATCGACATTGTTCTCTGCCAGGTAGTCGATCAGCATGTCGCCGAAGAAATCGGTCGATACGCGGCAGAAGAACCCGGCAGGCGCTTCCAATCGCCCCAGCCCGACGGCGATATTGTAGACCGATCCTCCCACGCAGGGCCGGTAGCCGTGAACGCCGGGCAGGGGGACAAAGTCGATCAGGGCTTCACCGCAGCACAGTATCATTGTCTACTCCCTCGGATGATTGGTACACCAAGATATTCGCCCAGGAGCCGCTCGTTGTCAACTCTGGTGTTAATACCTCTGCCCCCTGAAAGGGGGAATTGGGCAACAAAGAACGTTGCCAGCCGACCGCAGGTCGGTCGAAGGGGGTCAAAAGGTTCAATTTAAAAACCGTCTCACGTTGTCAACCGGGGAGGGCGTGCTATAATTGTCCAACCCGGAGCGGTAGCATAGTCCGGCCTAATGCGCGCGCCTGGAGAGCGCGTGGGCGGTTTCCGCCCCGTGGGTTCAAATCCCACCCGCTCCGCCTGAATCGAGACGCCTGGCAGAATTGTCGGTTGCAACGTAATTTTAGAAAAAGTGAAGTTGATATTCTAGGGGGTAGCACTGCAAAATAACGTGGACAGCCTGTTTTGACCCCTCAAACCCGGCTTTTCACGCTCAGGGTTTAAATCCCCTCGCCCTGAGGGAGAGGGGATTTAGGGGTGAGGGCAGGGAAAAAGTATAATGGGTGCAGAGACACTCCCTCTTGTTGCAGATCATTGTCAGGTCGGGATATGACACAGGTTTTCCTCAGTCACAGCAGCGTCGATGCCGAGTTTGAGCTGCGCCTCGCAGCCGATCTCCGGTCGGCGGGGGTTCCGGTCTGGAAAGCCCCGGAGAGCATTATCGAAGGCGAACGCTGGGTTCAGGCGGTTACGCGGGGCGTAATGACTTCATCGCATATGCTGATCCTGATGAGTCCCGCCTCGGTCGAGTCGGAGTGGGTGAACTTCGAATTTGAGATGGCGCTCTCCCTCGCTATGTGCGGGCAGATGAAGATCCTCCCGCTCGAATACCAGGCATGCGAGCCACCGGCTTCGTGGAGCGTGTTCCAATACTTCAAGGGGCTGGACAGCGAGTATGACAAGACCCTTCTCAGGCTCGTCAAGCATATCAACCGGGAGCAGCCTGAAAATCCCCCGGAGCCAACCGCTCCCGGCACGACGATCCACGTGCATATCGGTGGGGATACCGGGGACGTGACAATCGCCGGGGGGAACATCACCTACCGCGATCAGCCCGCCGAACCGCCCCGGTCGGTGACGATAGAACCCGCTCCCGCTCCACAAATTGAAGCACAAGAACCAGAGAAACCGGCCACGCTGGATGTCCTCGACATCCTTCCGCCGCCGTTCGAATGGTGCGCGATACCGGGAGGGCAGGTGACGCTGGAAGGCTACGTGGAAATATTCGATGTGCAGCCCTTCTATATGGCGAAATACCCGACCACTCTCGAACAGTTCCAGGTCTTCGTGGATGACCCGGAGGGCTTCAAGAACCCTGCCTGGTGGAGAGGATTGTCTGCGGATGCCAACCATCAGAAAACGTCGGTCAAGCAAAAATTCACCTATGAAAAGAACCTGCCGCGTGACAGTGTCTCGTGGTACGACGCGGTGGCCTTCTGCCGCTGGCTTACTGTTAAAGTGTTCCGCTCGCCCTCACCCTCAATCCCTCTCCCTCAGGGAGAGGGAAGCCGGGCCGATAGTAGTTGGCCGTTGGATGGAGAAGAACGTTATCGGGAGATAGCCTCGCAGGTTATGCGGGATGCGGCGCGTGAGTTAAGGAAAAACCAGACAGACGCCGAGGCTGTGTTATGGGCATGCCTGAGAGATCGGCAGTTAAGTGGCCTTAAGTTCCGCCGACAGCATCCGGTGGCAAATACCCGTTATGTTGTCGATTTCTTTTGCTATGAAAGCAGTTTGATCGTTGAGCTTGATGGACCTGTTCACAACGCACAGGTTGAAGGTGATGCAATTCGCCAGCAGGAACTGGAATCACTTGGCTGCCGGGTCATACGATTTAGGAACGAAGAAGTCTTCAATAACCTGGAAACGACATTGGCCGCAATCCTCCGCTCCGCTTCCCCTCGCCCTGAGGGAGAGGGGTCAGGGGTGAGGGCGCAAATCCGGCTGCCCACCGAGTGGGAGTGGCAGTGGGCAGCACAAGGGCCAGATGGCAGGCTGTATCCCTGGGGCGATGACTTTGAACAGCGATGGTGCAATACCTATGAAAGCAGGTTGGGGAAAACAACCCCGGTTGACTTTTTCCCGGCGGGAGCCGGTCCCTACGGTGTGGTAGACATGAGTGGGAACGTGTGGGAATGGTGCCTGAACGAGTACCATAATCCCAAACAACTAAACCCGACTCCTGATGCTCCGCGCGTCGTTCGGGGCGGCTCGTGGCACAGCAAAGCTAACTCAGCCCGTGCAGCTTCTCGTGACGGCAAGCTTCCACACAGTCATGGCAGCGTCAACGGCTTTCGGATTGTGTGTGGCTGAACCTATCTGAACAGGTGCTCATACCCCAATCACCCGCCGCACCCCCAATATGATCGCCAGCGTCACGCCCCAGGCCGCATAGCCGATCCCAAGCGTCACCCACAGACCGAGCCTGTACCGCGAGGCGATCCACACCCCGATGGCAAATCCCAGCGTTGCGCCCAACCCCACCATCAACGATTGGGTGTAACCGGCGAGAGTTTCACGGTTATTGCCGGAGGTGGCATAGACTACCCACATCGACAGGGGGAAGGTCAGCGGGGCGGTGGCGGTGATCGCGGCGACCATCGGGAGCGAGTCGCTGAGGACGGCAACCAGGATGATGATCGCAATCGAGATGAGGACGGGGATTACTTTCGGCCAGGCGATTGTCACTGGATCGGTTCCTGGGAGGACTACTCGACCAGCCGCCCGACGTCGGCGTCGGAGAGCCAATCGGGGATGGATGCGCTGTCATGAGCGTCGCCGGTATCGACCCTCGTTTCGTCCTCCAGCACGTGTTCGATCTCTTTGGACAACCTGAGAAGATCGTCGGCGATCCGGCCCAGCACCAGCCGCTGGCGTCCATCGGAACTCAACGCCCACTGCTCCAACTCGTCGGCCATCACCCGCAGTTCTTTGACCTGCTCTTCCCAATCGATCATGGCATCATCTCCCCGGAGGCGCTCACGGATACTGTCACAATGACTCTATAGGCAAACAGACAGGAACGCCAACGGTGGCAGTTTGCCAACGGGCAGGCGGTGCGATTTGCAACTGCTCAGGCCGACTATGGTGCCCTCATCCCCGGTCATCAGGGCTTAAGTCCTCTCGCCATGAGGGAGAGGGGATTTAGGGGTGAGGGCTGAGTAGGCACTGCGATTTTAGTATTATTGTAGTGCTCGACGCTTGCGAATAATCGAATTTTAGAGCAGGATAAGGCATTCATTCATTATCCTTAGTGCGTAAGGACTACTTCATCATGTCTCAGGACGAAGCCATTCAACGCGCAGTGGCACTCATCAAAGCGGGCGACAAAGACGGGGCGCGGCAGGTGCTGCAAGACCTGCTGCGGCAGGATCGCGATAATCTGGCCGGGTGGCAGGGGATGGCCCGCCTCGCGAACGACGAAAAGGAAGCGCTCTTCTGCCTGAAGCAAATCCTCCGGTTGGACCCCGGCAACCGGTGGGCGACCGGGCAGTTGGCCCGGATCGAGCAGCTTGCCCGGATCGAGCCGCCCGCCGGGAGTGTTGAAGCGCCGCCTGCGGCCAGCCCCCCGGCTGAACCCGCCGAGATTTACCGGATCGCCCCGGCGGAGGATCAGCCGACTCCCCCGGAGATCGTGCCCTCGTCGACTTACACCAGTTCGTTCAAATGGAAATCGGAGCGAAAGCGCGGCTGTTTAGGCTCGATGGGGATCGGCGTTTTTGTGCTTGGCGGCGCGCTGATCCTGATCGTCGTCGGCCTGATGGTCGCGTTCAGGCGGATGAGTACGCTGGGTGTTCTTGATAGCGGTGGCGGGGGCGGACTGCCTCAAACAATGTTCCAGGAACAGATGGACGAAACGATCCTGTCGCTGACCCAGGTCGTCGAAGGCCCCGGCGACGTGGACCTTCCCACGCTGCCGCCGGTCGACAAGACGCGCCCGGCGGGGATGACCTTCGATATCAGAAACAAGGGTGAGATCGAGTATTTGTCAATGCTCACCGATCACTTTGCAGCCGAAAATGAAGCGCACAACTACTCGTTCTACGGCACCGGGAACGAGTATGCCATGATCCTGGTGCAGAGCGATGGAACCAGCGACCCGGAAGTGCTGCTCTACGACTCGTCAAACCAGATCATCGCCAATAACGACGACCTCGATAACACCACGCGCAACGCGGTGATCGAAATGACGCTGCCCTATACCGGCCCCTACACGATCCAGGTGCGGAACTTCACTGCGGGGTTCTACACGATCAGCGTCTGGAAAGACCCGGAGACTATGTTCGGCGCTGAATGATCGAACCGGCTTGCGTCGGAACGCATTTTGAAGGACGATAGAGACAGGTTTGCGTTGATTGTCAGTGGATAAGGACTTGTTTGCGATGGCGCATGACGAAGCAATCCAGCACGCGCTCGAACTGATCAAGGCCGGGAATAAAGAAGAAGCGCGTTCGGTGCTGCAAGACCTGCTGCGGCGGGATCGAGACAACCTGGCCGGTTGGCAGGGGATGGCCCGGCTGGCAATGGATCGCCAGGAGGCGGCCTTCTGCCTCAAGCAGATACTGCGGCTCAAGCCGGGCGACGCCTGGGCCAGCCAGCAGATCGAAAAGTTGGAGGCGAAAGCGGCGGAGCCTGAACCGCCCCCGGAGCCAGCTTCACCGGAACCGGCAGCGCCGGAGCCGCCCGCCGATTCGGGATTACCGCCGCTGATGCGTTCCGAGCCGCCCGCCGAGTCGGGCCTGCCGGATTTCATGCAGGCCGCGCCGCCCGCCGATTCGGGATTACCGCCGCTGATGAGTTCCGAGCCGCCCGCCGAGTCGGGTCTGCCGGATTTCATACAGGCCGCGCCGCCCGCCGATTCGGGATTACCGCCGCTGATGAGTTCCGAGCCGCCCGCCGAGTCGGGGCTGCCGGACTTCATGCAGGCTGCGCCGCCCGCCGATTCGGGATTACCGCCGCTGATGCGTTCCGCGCCGCCCGCCGAGTCGGGGCTGCCGGATTTCATACAGCCAGAAAAGCCGCCGGAGGGTCTGTCGGCCTTTCCACCGCTGATGAGTTTCGACGCGCCGACCCAGGCTGCGCCGCAAAACCGCACGCATCCAACGCCGATGGAGGCGCTGCCGTCGATCTCAGGCAGCGCGGATGAATGGAGAGAGGCGCACGCGGGGACGGTCGATGAAGCGCCGGGTGCCGAATCCGGCGAACCGGAGATGCCCGGCGAGGACTGGCGCGAATCGCTCTACGAGAAACCGGCAGAAGAAGAACCGGAGTCAAAACGGGGCAGGCGGCGCAAAAAGCGGGATAAGTCTACCCCCGAAGAAGCGGTCGAAGGTGAAGAGAAAGGCATAAGCTGCTGGTTGATCGGCGGGCTGCTGCTGATCCTGCTGTGCGTGATCATGGGGATGGCCTATGTGCTGATCCCGAAGGGCAATCTGCCGTTCGACGTGAGCAACGTCAGCGTGCCCACCGGCGGCGGTGATGGCGGCAGCGTGGTCGACGAGATCGACGATTTTTACGATACGACTTACACGGGGAATATCGGCCTGGGGCAGAGCCAGCAGCAGACGCTCGAAGGAGCGTTCGACGCGCACACCTGGCTGTTCGAAGGGAGCGCCGGGCAGTCGATCACCATCTCGGTGGCAGGCGTCGGCGATATGGACCCGGAGGTCTATCTCTACGATTCGGGCGGCAATGTGCTGGGTTATGACGACGACGGCGGCGGCGGTCACGACGCTTTGCTGACCCATACGCTGCCCGCCGGTGGCACCTACGTGATCCGCGTGCATCCCTGGCAGGTGGGAACGTATACGATCCGGGTGGATTGAGCGATCTGTCGATAGGCTGTGCTGTTGGTTGGGGGCGACCATGCAGGTCGCCCCGATTGAGTTGGCGCGGAATGATTTGGCTTGCTTAAGGGTTTCGCCGTATACGAAACATCCAGGCGGGTAACACCCGTTGCGCCCCTACGACCGATGTTCCGTCTGCTTCGCAGCTTCACGTCGGCCAGAGGGGGTGATTCTTCACGCACAAAATCGAAAGCCTCTTGATCGCCCCCATCTGCCCCATATCTGCCCCCTGAAAGGGGGAAGTGGCGAACCGCAGGTTCGACGAAGGGGGTGGGGTGGGGGAAGTGGCCGACTGAAGATCGGACGAAGGGGTGGGGCCAGGGAGATGGCCCGTAGGGGCCAGGGCGGGCCGTCCCGGTGAGACAATTGAGGTTCATCGACTCGCAGGTAATGAAATGAAAGGAAACCAGGCCATGACCTATTCAATCGCTGCCCGTGACCCCCACACCGGCGAGATGGGCGTCGCCGTCCAGTCGCACTGGTTCTCGGTGGGGAGCGCCGTTCCCTGGGCCGAAGCCGGGGTCGGGGCGATTGCCACCCAGTCGTTTGTCGAAGTCTCGTTCGGCCCGCGCGGGCTGGCGCTGCTCAGGCAGGGATTGTCGGCGCGGGAGGCGGTCGAAAAGTTGATCGACACCGACGAGGGGCAGGACGTGCGGCAGCTTGCCATCGTCGACGCGCAGGGCCGTGTTGCCGCCCACACCGGTGATCGCTGCATCCCGGAGGCCGGGCACAGGATCGGGGATGGATTCTCGGTGCAGGCCAACATGATGCTTCTCGATACCGTCTGGGGCGCGATGTTCGACGCCTACCAATCGAGCGCGGATCAGCCGCTGGCCGAGCGGCTGGTGATCGCCCTCGAAGCGGCGCAGGCGGCGGGCGGCGACATCCGGGGGCAGCAGTCGGCGGCGATACTGGTCGTGCGCGGCGAATCGACCGGCAAAGTCTGGGAGGACCGGCTGATCGATCTGCGCGTGGAGGATCACCCGCAGCCGGTCGCGGAGCTTCGGCGCTTGCTGACCCTCCACCAGGCTTATGAAGAGATGGGCAGAGGCGACGAAGCAATCGAGACGGGCGACGTGGTCGAGGCGTTGAAATGCTACAGCGCCGCCGAAGCGATGTCCCCCGGCAACCTGGAGATGAAATACTGGCACGCGGTGTCGCTGGCGAACCTGGGGCGCATTGACGAGGCGGCACCGCTGTTCAGGGCCGTCTTCGCCGCCGATGGCAACTGGCGCGAGATGACCACCCGCCTGCCCGAAAAGGGCTTCCTGACCGTGAGCGACATGGACTATATACGGATCGTGGGGTTTGGCCCGTAATCTTCGGGCGGCGGGATCGATGAGGCACTTGCCGACAGGTATTCTGTTCCGAACCGGTGTGTACGGGTACAATACCTCCATATCTGGATTCCCAACATTGGCCAGAGGGTATCAACCGTGTGGTATTTCACACCGGCTTCGATCAGCTATATAGCCCAGTTCATTCTTGCGCTGACCATCGCCGCCTACCTGACCTATCTGATCAAGCAGCAGCGGAAACAAAGGGCTGATACGCTTTCCACCCGGCTCCTGAGCGCTTTCTTTTTCTCGCTGGTTATCTTTTCGGCGCTGCTCTTCCTCAACGTGACCCTGTCCCCCCGCCTGCGGCTGTATGCCTTATACCTGGAAACGCCCGTCATCGCGATCAGCTTTTTGCTGCTGCTGCAATTTGCTTACCGCTTTCCATCGCTCAACCCCCGGCAGGTCTGGGAAGCCTGGATCATGTTCGGGCTGACGGCGGCCTATTTCCTGTTCGAGGCGAGTTTTGCCGTCTACCGCTTCTGGCTGACCGCCCATCAGCACGTCGATTGGCGGCCTGAGTTTGCCGACGTGCCGCTGGTGATATTCACCATCTGGCTGCTGGTCGTGCTGATCCGGCAGAGCATCCGCTCCTCGAACGAGATCACCCGGCAGGTCTGGTGGAGAGCTTTGCTCAAACCGGTAGGCGTCCCCGCCCGGACGACGCGGGCGTTTACCATTATCTTCAGCAGTTTCCTCCTGTTGAGCGCGATGGAGTTCGCCCGTGCCTACAAAATCGTGCCGGGCGAGATACGGGAACTGATCTTCTCGATAGGGCTGCTGCTGGCCCTGTTCGCCTTCGCGCTGGTTTATATCAACGCTGTCCCGGAAACGACCTCCTTCATGACCAAGCTGGTCGGCATCTCGCTGGTGACGATCCTGGTCATCGTTGGTGCGCTCGGCTGGCTGATCTTCCCCGCCCTCCTGAACTCAGCCGCCGCCGATAATCTGCTGCCCGATCAGGAGACACTGCGCTTTTCCCCGAACGCGGCAGGCGGATACGATGTTCGCGCCGAGGATTCCACCTACCGCGCGGAGATGGGATCACGCCTTCGTTTCCCGGAGGCCGAACAGCCGGTCAGGGTCGACCTGGATTTCTCATTCCCCTTCTACGGCAATCCATACGATCACGTCTATGTCCTCAGAGATGGCACCGTCAGCCTGGGAGAGCCTCTGGCCTGGAAAGACGTACTGAGTGTCTACGGGCCATCACCGGCCATCTTTGCCTTTTTCTCGAATTTCCCGCTGGGTGCCTCTGACAGCGGCGGTGTTTTTGTCGTGAATGAGCCGGATACGCTGGTTCTCACCTGGCACCAGATGCGCAGCAGATCGAATGGTCATCTCACCGTTCAGGTGAAACTGTACCCGGATGGCGTTTTTGACATCACCTACGTCGATACTGACCTCCGGGCGGCTGATATTTACAGCAGTTCCGATATGAGCGGGGTTGTCGGCGTGGTGCCGGGCGGATCGCGTTCAACGGTGGATCATATCGCCCTGGCCGCCGATCTTCCCTACAGCGGCGGCAGAGATGCGGCAGTCGTCGACAATCTCTTCCTGCGGCTGAGGAGCGAGATTCACCGGGTCTATCTGCCCCTTGCCTGGCTGATCGTCTTGAGCAGCCTGCTGGTTATTGTCGGGTTCCCGGCTTTTTTCCGCGACACCCTGATCAACCCCCTGAACACCCTGCTCGACGGCGTCCGGCGGGTAAACAGCGGCGATCTGCATTTGACGATGCCGGTGAAACACCGCGACGAGATCGGCTTTCTGACCACCTCCTTCAACGACATGATGGTCGAACTGCGCACGCTGGTGACCGACCTGGAGCAGCGTGTCGCCGAACGCACGCAGCAGTTGGAACTGCAAACCATCGACCTGGCCCGGCAGATCGAAGAGCGCAACCGGTTGATCGCCGAACTGGACGCTTTTGCCCATACCGTCGCCCATGACCTCAAAAGTCCGCTGGCAAACGTGTTCGGCTACGGAGAGCTGGCGGTTGCGTTTTACCGGGATGGCAATATCGAGAAAGTCCACATGTGCCTGGAGAACATCTCCCGGTATTCGCTCAAGATGACCGACATCATCGAATCGCTGCTGATGCTGTCGACCTTGCGGAAAGAAGACGCCATCGAACCTGTCCCGGTGGACATGGCTTCGATTGTGAGTGAAGCCATGATGCGCCAGGAAAACATGATCAGGCAGTCCGGGGCGGAGATCGTTCTGCCTGACGAATGGCCCCCTGTAATCGGGAACCGTCTGTGGGTAGAAGAAGTCTGGGCCAACTACATCAGCAATGCGATCAAATATGGCGGGCAGCCGCCGCGCATCGAGTTGGGTGCCAATCGACCGGTGGATGGTATGGTTCGCTTCTGGGCAAGAGACAACGGCGAAGGGCTGTCGCCGGAGGAGCAGTCATTGTTGTTCACGCCCTTCACCAGGCTGCACAAGCTGCAAGCCGAGGGGCATGGATTGGGCCTTTCCATCGTGCAGCGGATCGTCGAGAAGCTGGGCGGCGATGTCGGCGTGGAGAGTCAGCCGGGAGCGGGCAGCACCTTCTACTTCACCCTCCCCGCCGATGGGTGATCATGTCCCGCTTGCCCCCAGGTTTGGGAGAGAACGCCGACTGTAAATCATCGGTTTTATAACCCCCTCTGTCGCTGCGCGACATCTCCCCCAGTATTGGGGGAGATCAGGGACTCGAATCGTAATAGACTGGGCCAACGAAGATCGCCCCCAGGTCTGGGGGAGATGGCGGACGTAAGTCCGGCAGAGGGGGACGGGGTGCTCCGCCACGCACAAAACACAAAACTTCTTGATCGCCCCCTGTGGGGGAGATGGCTCCGCAGGAGATAGAGGGGGTTGTCGACGCCATCCGGCCCCAAAAACCACGTTACAAAACCCGCGTGTGAGCTTTCCTTTGCGTCCTCTGCGGTTGGCCCCGCCCGGTTGCCCCTTTTTTTCGCTTCGCCATACAATAGAGTCCGGTATCATTGTCCACACCTGGAGAGCCGAAAAATGCCCGACCCTATGCGTAGATTAATCGCTCTGCTGCTGGCGTCGATTTTACTCGCCATCCCTCTATCGACCGCCGCCGCGCAGGACGGCCTGGCTGTGATTGTCAATGACGTGATTGCTGAACCCGTCCCCGGCGAATCGGCCTATATGGTCACCGCCTACGTCACGGTCAGCGATTCGGCGGGCTTGCCGGTCGCCGGTCTCGGCGCGGAGGCGTTTTCCGCCTCGCAGGATGGCAAGGCGGTCGAACTGCGCTCGGTGGAGCCTGTCGAGCGCCCCGCGTCGATTGTCCTCGTGATCGATACCTCGAACAGCATGTGGTATTACGGCAAGATGGACGCGGTCAAAGTGGCCGCCGCCGGTTTCATCGACGGCCTCGATCCTGCCGACCAGCTTGCCCTGATTACCTTCAACGAGACGGTGACCATCGCCCAGAACCTCTCTGACGATCACCAGGCGTCGGCCACGATCATCGACCTGATCGATGCCGTACCTGGGATGGGCACCTGCCTCTACGATGCCGCCCACACGGCGATATCGGCAGCGGCGGCGGCCCCGCCGGGCCAGCGGGCGATCATCCTGCTGACCGATGGCGTCGACGAGTTAGCCGATCAAAGCGGCCCGTGCAGCGACCACACCTCGGCGGACGTGATCGAGCAGGCCAACGACCCGACCACCCGCGTCCCGATCTACACACTCGGAATCGGCGAGACGGTCGACCGCACCGACCTGGCGAAGCTGGCCGAGGAAACCGGCGGCGATGCGCTGCTTGCCCCGACCGCCTCGGATGTCAGCAGTCTGTTCGACGTGATCGCCGGGCAGTTGAAAAATCAATACGAACTGACCTACAAGATAGCCACCACCGGCGGCAGTCACAACCTGACGGTCACCGTCGAAGGCGCGGCAGTTGGATCGCGCGAGTTCGCCGCCCCCGATCCGCTCCCCGTGCTGACCCTCTCCGGCCTCGACGACGGCGCGATCCTCGGCGACAGTGCGGCCATCCGCGCGACGCTCAACACCCGCGCGGCAGTCGGCAGGGTGACGTTCGAACTTGACGGCGACCTACTGGCCGAAGATGTCGACGAGCCATACGAGGTCACGTTGATGGCCTCCGGCATCGATCCCGGTCGGCACGAACTGCTGGTCACGATGACGCTGTCCGATGGGACGGTGCTGTCCGATGAGATGGTCTTCTCGATCATGGAGCCGGAGGCCGCCCCGACCGCCGCGCCGGTCGAAGTCGAGGAGGAAGCGCCCGAAGTCGCGGAAGAACCCGCCCTGCCCGATATGTTCTACGGTCTGCCGGTCTGGGCGCTGCTGCTGGGCGGATCGGTGCTGCTGCTGGGCGTGGTGATCGCCGGGATCGTTGTGCTGGGCCGCAGGCAGAAAGCCCCCGCGCTGACCCCGCCGGGGGTCGGGTTTTCGCCGGGGGCGTTCGGTAAGCTGACGGTCGCCGAGAGTCTGTCTTTGCAGCCCGGCTGCACCTTCGAATTGATCGGCGAGGCGGTGCAGGTGGGCCGCGACCTCGACAACGATGTCATCATCCAGGATCAGCCGATCTCGCGGCACCACGCGCAGATTCGATTAGAGCGCGGCGCGTACCGCGTTTTCGACCTGGGCAGCACGTATGGGACGTTCGTCAACGATCAGAAGGCCGGGGAGGATGGCCTGCCGATTCAGGATGGCGATACGATTCGCTTCGGCACGCGCACGATCACGACTTTCGCGGCGGCCTTCGCCGGTGTTCCCGCCGGGGCCGCTGACCTGACGCTCGACATCGGCGCGGAGACGGTCGTCGCCCGCCCGCAGGATGACGCAACCGCCACGACGCCTCCGGTTATCCCGGACGAGGACACGACGCCTATCGAGGAATTCGACCGGGGGGCGGATGATGGGTTCACGATGCCGATGGATCAGGTGGAGGACGACGGCGGCACCCGGCCAATCGACGATTCGCACCGGGACGAGACGAAGTCGGGCGGCGATGATCGGGCGGATGACGGGTTCACGATGCCGATGGATCAGGTGGAGGATGACGGCGGCACCCGGCCAATCGACGATTCGCACCGGGACGAGACGAAGTCGGGCAGCGATGATCGGGCGGATGACGGGTTCACGATGCCGATGGATTATCCACCGGAGGATTAACGTCCATACAGGAGCAGCGATGTCCTGGCTTATGAAATACCCCAAAGTCCGTATCGTGGCATCCCTGATATTTACCGTCTTTTTTGTTGGGATGATAGTGTTCTTTGGCTACGCCGCGATCAAGCTCTGGCGTGACGACGTGAACGCACCCGACGAACCGCTGCCGATGTCACTCGACGAGGCCGCCGAAATCGGCGAAAAGGACCGCCTGTGGGTGTCGCTGCAGGATGCCGAATCCCTGCAATGGGACTGCGACAGCATCGTCTACTGGGATGTGAGCGTCAACGACACGGACGCACACTGGATGGATATCCTCATCACCAGCCCGGACGAGTCGCTGGTGCTGGTGACGGAATTCACCGACCAGAT
>DAOUES010000197.1:0-5101 GCA_034430335.1 Anaerolineae bacterium
GGCGAGCGCCCTGAAGGAATGGCTGAAAGCACGCCTCCCCAGGGCGGAATGCCCGGTGATGGCACGCCCCCCGCAGGCATGGCCGAAGGGACTCCACAGGCTCCCGGTGAGGGGGGAATGGGTCCTGGTGGTCAGCCCGGCGGCGGCCCTGGCATGGGGCGGGGTGGCACCTTCATGATCGACGCGGTCATCGAATACCTCTCGACCCTGGTCTGATGGGTAATTCTCTATCACCCGGCCATAACAACTCCATCGCATAAAAAGTAATGCCGCCCCCCTTGCTAAGGAGTTGTAAAGAAATAACGCCGCATTTTCCATATACAGGCAAAACAGGGGGCAAAGTCCCCTCGCCATGAGGGAGAGGGGATTTAGGGGTGAGGGCAGAATCGAAAAATGCGGACTTATATTTTTACAGTTCCTAAGGGGGGCAGGATTTCGCTCCGCGAAATACGGGGGGTGACCGGGAAATATGGCGAAGGTTCATCAGCCCCAGGAATCTTAATTGACTCAGAAACATTTACAGGTTGCCAATCACTCCTTCACAATTTATGAACAACTTTTTTCTATCCTATAACCGGTAAGTAGATGGTCAGTGTATTGGAAGTGATCGTAGTCAAAGGAGAACTTGATGGAGAATCAAACTGAAAAACGATCAATGAAGTGGGTGTATATCGCGTCGGGGGCGTTCCTTGCCCTGGCGGTTGTCGCCGGTGTGCTCGTCTTTGGTGCCCGGCAGGTGAAAGCATCGGTGAGTGAGAAAGCTGCTTTCTCGCCCGGCGGCCCCGGCGGAGGCGATCACGGCGACGGCAAAGAACTGGCCGCCATGTATCTCGAAAACCTCGCTTCTGAACTGGGCATCACCGTCGATGATCTCCAGGCCGCGTTCGGAGAAGTCCGCGCCGCTGCCTTGCAGCAGGCGCTCGACGAGGGCCTGATCACCCAGGAGCAGATCGACAAAATGCAGGAGCGTGCCGAAGCAGCCGCCAATGGCGAAAGGCCCGAATTGCCTGCCGATGGTGAACGTCCCGCCGACTCCGAAGACCGGCCCGATCCCTCCGCGATGAAGGCGGAAGTGCAGGCGGCCCTGGCCGGTGCACTGGGCATTTCGGTCGAGGAACTCGAAGCGGCGCAGGCAGAAGCGCAGGCCGCCCGGCTCGCCGATGCGGTCGAGGCAGGCGATATCACCCAGGAAGAAGCCGACGCGATCCTGAGCGGTGAAGCCTCCGATCATTCCGGTGGACGTGGTCACGGTGGGTTGATGCCGGGCCGCGCTGACGGTGATCAATATCTGGCCGACGCTCTGGGTATCACGGTCGAAGAATTGCAAAGTGCCCGCGAAGAGGCTCGCACTGTAGCTCTCCAGCAGCTAAATGAAGAAGGTCTGGTCCCGCCTGATGGCCCGATGTCGGATGGTGGTCGTCCCGGCGGTCGTGGTGAGTTCTCCCCAATGTGGAGTATGGATGAAATGGTGGAACTGCTCGCCGATACGCTCGGCGTGTCTGTCGAAGAACTCCAGGCTGCTCATGAGGCGGCCCTGTCTGCCACTGCCGAACAGGCAGTTGAAGAAGGGCTTCTCACGCAGGAACAGGCCGATAAAGTTCTGAGTGGTGATGGTTTTGGGCTTCCTCGTCCTGGCCCGGATTTTGCTCCCAATATGCCCCACCCATTCAGATCCGAAAGGTAGCTTCTCTTCTCGTACGGACTGGTCACGCTGGACTCCGAGAGAGCCTCTTTTGAATATGGGAGCACACTGATGTGTGCTCCCCCCTCTCATTGATTGAGGAGGAGCGCAATACGGAGGTACAGGCTTTAGCCCGGCGCTTATAGAGTTTAACTTAAGAGACTGTAAAGAAATAACATCGCATTTTCCAAATGCGAACAGAATCAGGGTCTTAAGTCCCCTCGCCATGAGGGAGAGGGGATTTAGGGGTGAGGGCCAGATCGAAAAATGCGGACTTATATTTTTACAGTTCCTAATAACCCGACCGCAACAGTTCCGTCGCATAAAAAGATATGTTGTCCCCTTTTGCTAAGGGGGACGGATGAGCCGTTAGGCTCACAGGGGGGTGCTCGACTCTAATTGCCAGGTTTCATTGACACAGGAGAGACTCGCACAAAATCTATCGCTCGTTTTTTTGCTATAATTGACACATCATTATGATACGAACGATCGCGCACTTCATTTTACCCGGAAATCAGTCATGGCTAAGACAATTCTAATCGTCGACGATAAAGACAGCCTTCGCAAGATGGTCAGCAGCTATCTTGCCGAAGAAGGCTATCGCGTCGTCGAGGCGTCCAACGGGCGCGAGGCGATCTTCGTCGCCCGCTACGAAAAACCCGACCTGATCATCCTCGACCTGATGATGCCCGAAATGGGCGGCTATGAGTTCATGCGCGTCTACTCGAAGGAAGCCGACACGCCGGTCATCATTTTGACCGCCAAGCTCGACGAGAACGACAAAATCCTCGGCCTTGAACTCGGCGCTGACGATTATGTCACCAAGCCGTTCAGCCTGCGCGAGCTTGCCGCACGGGTGCGGGCCGTGCTGCGCCGGGCGAACAAACAGGTCAAAGAGCCTGATATCCTGCGGATTGACTGCATCGCTCTCGACCGGAGCGGCCACGTCGTGACAATCGGCGATCAGTCGGTCGATCTGACCCCGTCCGAGTTTTTGCTGCTGGCCGTGCTGATGTCCGCGCCGGGGCGGGCTTTCTCCCGCCTCGAACTGCTCGACAATCTCTCCGACGAACCCTACGAGGGCTATGAGCGCACCATCGACGTTCACATCCGCAACTTACGTACGAAGATCGAACCCGACCCCGGCAGCCCGTTCTACATTCAGACGGTCTACGGGGTGGGGTACCGGTTTGCTTCTCAGGGCAGCTAGGTATGGCTGATCGAAATTCCGCAAAGCGTTCGCTTCCCGCCTCGTTGCGGCAGGTTCTTTCCTCGATCAATTTCAAACTTTCGCTGGCTTTTATGCTGGTCGGCGTGCTGGGGATCGTCCTGGTCGCCGTCGCTCTTCGCCAGAGCACCGTCCGCGAGTTCGACCGCTTCGTCCGTGATCGTATCGAGGATGATACTGTCGAAAACCTCGCCGCCTATTACGAGGCGAACGGCACGTTTGAAGGGATCGACTATATGTTCGTCAGCCGTCCGGGTTCGGGAGGCGGTGGTGGCGGTGGTGGAATGTGGGGCACGGTTATGCTGATCGATACCGACCGTGTGATCCTGTTTACCAACGAGAATCCTCCCGGCGGCGGCGGTGGTGCGATGATCATTGGCGAACAGGTGCCGAAAAGCGACCTGGACGCCGCGATCCCGGTTGAGGTCGACGGGGAGACGGTTGGTTTTATCGTCCTCAAAGGGCCGTCTGGCCGCATGCCTCCGGGAACGCCCGAAGGCGACTTTCTCAGCCGCATGAAGCAGACGCTCGTGATCAGCGCCCTCGCCGCCTCGTTGATCGCGCTGCTGCTTGGCATCTGGCTGGCCCGCACTATTTCCCGCCCCGTTCGCCGCCTGACGGCGGCCACCCACCGCGTCGCTCATGGCGAACTGGGCGTCCAGGTCGATGTCGAAACCGGCGACGAGGTCGGCGAGCTGGCCCGTTCATTCAACCGGATGAGCGCCGATCTCGCCCGCTCTAACGATCTCCGCCGCCAGATGACCGCCGACATCGCCCACGAGCTTCGTACCCCTCTCTCGGTGATCCTCGGCTATACCGAGGCGCTCTCGGATGGCAAGCTGCCCGGTAATGAGGAAACCTACCACGTGATGTACGACGAGGCGATCCATCTTCAGCGCCTGATCGACGATCTGCGCACGCTCTCCCTCGCTGATGCCGGTGAACTGACCCTCACCCGTGTCCCGACCGAACCCGCCGCGCTGCTCGAACGGGTCGCCGTCTCCCACCGACCGCTCGCCCGGCGCGAGGATATTTCCCTGGAGGTCGAAGCCGCTCCCGACCTGCCCGCCATCGATGTCGATCCCGACCGCATGGCCCAGGTCTTGGCAAATCTGGTTGCCAATGCCCTGCGCTACACGCCTACCGGCGGGCAGGTTATCCTGTCTGCCGGTCAGGACGATCATGCCGTCTGGTTGAAAGTCTGCGACTCCGGCTCCGGAATCTCGCCTGAGAACCTGCCATATGTCTTCAACCGTTTCTACAAAGGCGATCAGGCCCGCGCCGAGAGCGGCGCATCGGGGCTGGGGCTGGCAATCGCCCGCTCGATTGTCAATGCTCACGGCGGGGAGATCGCCGTCGACAGCACCCCCGGAGTCGAAACGATCTTCACGATCACCTTCCCTTTTTGACCCTTCGTTCCTACAAAAGTATTACTTTTACGGCATATTTGTTGATAACGTTACCAATGGTAACGTTATTGTTATTTTTTAGTATTGAACAAATTCCCGGAACAGGTTATTGTGATAGGAGTGGTAGATCGCTCACTCCTGCAAAACCGTTCTTGACAATCCGATCTCCCGGGCGAGGTATTCGATGGCGGATGTTAAATTTGAAAACAAGCGAATACTGGTTGTTGACGACGAAAGGGACAGCATCGACATCGTTAAGATTGTGCTTTCGTCGGTTGGGGCGGTGGTCTACCAGGCCGAAGATGGCCGGGCCGCGCTCGATATCTGCCTCCAGGAACGCCCCGAAGTCGTTCTTGCCGATATCTCCATGCCGGTGATGGACGGTTGGGAACTGCTCGACGCGATCCGGGGAGCCGACGGCGGCGAGAAGGTCACCGTCATTGCCCTGACCGCTCACGCGATGTCTGGCGACAGAGAGCGGATCATCGACGCCGGTTTCGACGGCTATATGTCCAAGCCGCTGACCATGTTCACTTTCCTCGATGATCTCTCACAACTGCTCCCGGTTGCTGGCACGTCTTAACTGCCCACGATTTTGCCCGTTTACAATTTGATGGGATGCCCGCGTTCGATCCCCACAGCACCCGTTATTCCGCATCCTGCGGCGGCCCTTGCGGTCGCCCACCCGGAGAAGTTTACCGTTCCCCTTCGCAAAGCTGGGAACACGACACTTTTGAAAATCGGATGATTCTTCTATCGACTCGGTGGCGTAGGGGCGCAGCG
>DAOUES010000198.1:0-2183 GCA_034430335.1 Anaerolineae bacterium
CTTTGCTGTGCTGGCGTCGTTTCCTCGTCATTTTCTTACCCTCCACAGGTCTCATTTTAGCTCAGTTTTCGAGCTTAGCCTGTGGTCTGATTTTTGGGGTACATTATAGCTGCCGCCCCCACACCCGGCAAAGCAGTGCAAGAAATTACGCTCGTCATCGACGGAAAAGCTCCGCACCCTGTCGTCGTGAAGCGGGCAAAAGCCTCTCCCCTGCTCGTCGAGCCGCACCTCCGGTACGTATTGCTCGATGAAGTCCCGTACCGTGATCGCCGCTTTGAGCCGCTCCGACAACGGCGCATCTTTGTCGGCATACGCAGCGGTCAGTTTTGCTGGCCGTTCTGCGGCGCTTGATTGCGGCATTTCCGGCTCTTCGCCCACCAATCGGCTGTAGCTCTCGAACGCGGCCAGCGGGACGGTCAGCGGCGCACTCAATCGCTCGATCTGCTGACGGATGGTCGGGGCCAGTGGCTCACCGGTTGGACAGCAGAACCCGTAGTGCTTTCCACTCCTCCGGTGAACGCCAAACGGCAGCCGAATCAGCGAGCCGGGGCCGGTGGTCAGCTTATCCTGCTTGGGAAAGACTTCGATGGGATCAACTTTGTTCGCGGTCAGCAGTCCCCGCGCGAACCGGCGAATCTGCTCGCCGGAGGTCGAGATCGGGAGGAACAGCCACAGGTGTCCCCCGCGTCGGCTTTCTTCCAGATAGCCGGGGATACCCTCGCCATACAGGTTTTCCGCCATCGCCTGAATCTGTTGCCACTGCTGATCGTCGTCGGCATCGAAGACCAGGTACCGTCCCTGACTGTATTTGTTGAGCAGGTAGACCCCCAGTGTGATCCGGCCCTTGAGGTGATCGACCAGGTGGGCAGTTCCACGCTGGAATCACCGCGCATGTCGAGGCCGGTTATCATCTCGAGATCGTCGGGCAGACAGTCGCCGAAATCACCCTCGATCAATACCGGGATCATGTGGACACAGTATTTGCGGGCGTGTTCACGCTCGGCGCGTGCTTAACTGCCGGACTGTCTGTGGTCGTCGAAAATACGTTTCAATAAGGCTTGATCACCAATATATCCGGTAGTGGTTTGAAGTGTTTGACGTTCAGCGTATAGATAGGAATTTTCAGCCGCCATGCCGGGGCTGCAATGAGCGCATCGATGATGCCGACGTTATGACTCAGTTTGTGAATGGCATGCTGCTGCTGCGCCCAGATGCTGTCCTCTGTCGTCAGGTGAACCACCGGGTAAGCGGCCAGCGCCTTCTGCACACTCTGACGTTCAGCCGCACTTTCAACGCCGTTGATCAGTTCCATGTGAACCAGCACCGGCAGGGCAAAATGCGTACCGGCCTGTGTTTGCATCCAGGTCGAACAGGAAGCCTGTTTGCGCAGCAGATCGACGAGAATGTTGGTATCCAGAAAGCCGTCTATCGTCATTCGCCGCCCCGGCGTTCCGCTTTCCGGCGCAGCTCTTCTGCATAAGCCACACTGTCGGTAATGTCCTCACGATCAGCCCACAGCCCCACCAGATCGGACTCCAGAATCTCGGCCCCACTGATTCCCTGTCCGACCGCCGGTTCATCAGGCTGCATCACGACCACGATCACACGGGTCCCATCGGGCAGCATCCGCCCCTCTTCAAGCTGAATGCTGCCGCGTTCGACCAATCCCTGATAAGCAGTCACCATGTCTGTCCCTCGATATCCACAAACCTTTTATCTCAGTATAAAGGATGTGACCCGGTCTCGCTATATCGGCGGGGTCTTTAGCGACCACCGGCCAAAAGCGGGTGGTTGTTGACTTCGGAAAGGGATAACGAATAGCTTGCGGCGTGATCACATCACCCGACGTGACATCGATTGTAGCGCGGTTGGAAAATTGGACAGATTCAAGCCTGTGCTGAGTTGCCGGGAACCTGGCGACGGCAGGAAACGTCGTGGGACAGAAAAGGAATCTGACTGATCAGAAAGCATTTTCGATACCCTGACCGGTCAGAATGTAATTGCCCGGCGAAGCAGCACAGCGTTTCTTTGTCGTCAGATGGGTAAGGCTTTGCCCCAACAAACGTGTAATTTTTCCCCATAGGAATAAGTTCAAGTTGTATCAGGCAAGTCAAGCTCGAATACCATCGCATCGGGTAATTTATCCAGGTCCATGGTATACGACCCAAACCGTTGAATATGCT
>DAOUES010000199.1:0-6510 GCA_034430335.1 Anaerolineae bacterium
GCCAATTACGCTAATTTTGGTCTTGAGGAGATCGGCGGCGTGGGGGCGCGGGTGGAGCACGGCGGCGAATGAGGAATCAGTCCACAGATGACACAGATGCCACAGATAGGGAATAGGGGATCGGGCGTGAGGTTGGCGAAAGGCTTGGGGCAGGGATTTATCCGCGAACTGCGCGAATAGTCAAATTGTCTGCGCCAATCCACAAGACAGTTTGCCGGTTATAGTTTATCCTGGAGACATGATCAAATAAACTCAAGGAGGCTGTTCAGTGAAAAATGCTGTTCGCTGGCTCAGGGTAAGCTACTGGTGGGGGATCATCGTCGATGCGGCGGCGGCCTTCATGATGCTGTTCCCGGAGCAATTCAAGACTTTCAACAACATCAACCGTGAGCTTTCCGCCGATTTCGGCTATGGCTTACGGTACGGTGCGCCCCTGATGATCGGCTGGACGGTGCTGCTGTTCTGGGCGGATCGAAAGCCGCTGGAACGCAAGGACATCCTGCCGATCACCCTGGTGGTGGTCGCGGGGTACATCATCTTCGAGATTTACAGCATCGGCGCGGGCTATACGACCCTCGGCTCGACCATCCCGACGCTGGCGATGCAAATCGCGATGAGCGGCATGTTCATCTTCAGCTACCTGAACGCAAAACGTCAGGAACTATCCACGAAATGAGCGAATGACGCGATTCGTCATAGTGTATGCCCTACCGATTTTTTAGCAGAAATAGTGATATAATGTCGGTGATGCCACTATCGATCTGAACGAGGGTACCGGTTCATGGGTAAACGCTATGCACTGATCGTGGACGACAACCCGGACTCCCGCAGGATATTACAGGTAGCGATGGGCCAGTTCGATATCGAAACCGAGCTTGTCGGCGACGGGAAAGCGGCGCTGGAAAGCATCGACAAACGTATCCCTGATATCATCCTGCTCGATCTGATGATGCCGCGTATGAACGGGTTTCAAGTCCTGCGGCATTTGCGAGAATCCAACAAAACGCGCAATATCCCGGTGATTGTCATCTCGTCTGTCTCCAACGAATCGATGCTGAAGCTTCCCGGCGTCGCCGGGGTGATCTCGAAGCCGGCGTTTTCCATAAAGGAACTGAGAGCGACAGTCGGCAAGGTGCTGGCCGAACACAGCGACCCGGAGGAGTGACGCTCGTCTACCAGCGGGTATCAGCAATACCTTTGCCAATTAAGGAACTATAAGCGGTTCTGCCCTCACCCCTGAATCCCTTCTCCGGGCAGGGGGATTCAATCTCTGAGGAAGAAGAACCGGGGATGATACTATTCGGTGGTTATGCGAGTTCTAATCGATTCCCCCATTGGCCCAACCGGGGCCGATGGAATCCAACGCAACCGATGGCTGTATGCCGGGCTGGTGATCTTCCTGATCGCGGTCGGCCTGCCGAACCGGTTGATGGCGGATCGGATGCCGCCGTTCATGGTCGTCTACGGCGGCGATGCGCTCTGGGCGATGATGCTCTACTTCGCGTTCGGGTTGATCTTTGCACGGGTAGCGAGTTGGAAGGCGCTGGTGATCCTGCTCGTGGGCTGCTACGCGGTGGAGATCAGCCAGCTTTACCAGGCGGATTGGATCAACGCGGTGCGGCATTTTTCAGTAGCCGGGTTCCCGCTGGGTGGGATCGTGCTGGGGTATGGATTCCTGTGGAGCGACCTGGGCATGTACACGCTGGGGGCCGGAGCCGCGTATCTGATCGAGCGGTGGGTGCTGGTGGGGAAAAGGAAACGATCCACAGATGACACAGATATCACAGATTTATGAGATATCAGGAGTGTGTTGGCCGGTAGACTTGAATCAGTCGAGAGTGTGAAGGGAATAAGGATTCAGTCCGCGAATTGGCAATAAGGAACATTGCAGCGAATTACGCTAATTCTTATATCGCAATAGTGATATCTGCAACAATAGGTAGATGATCCGACGCTTTCTGTGCCTTATCTGAATCGATTACGTAGCCTTTATGATCAACCAGACGCTCTTTCGGAAAAACCAGAATATGGTCGATTGCATCTTGCATCTTTGGGTGTGTGCTGATCTTTCCACCTTCCATCGGGATCCGCACGAATCCCCCTTCTTCAATCAGCACTGAGCTTATTGTCGTTTCATGAACTGTTGCATTGATATCACCCATTACAAAAACAACTTCACCTTTCTCTAAAGCGTTTGTTTTCAAGAGGTTTATAACCTGTTTGGCTTGCATCTCTCTCATTAGAACAGCCTCTTCACGTTTATCAGGTTCCATCCGTCTACCGCGTTCATTAACAAGAGTGGTTAAGTGCAAACCGACAATAATGGGGAAGATTGGCTCACATCCGATTCTGCCAATAATGGCATTGCGGGGTTCTGTATCTCTATTACCCATATATGCCTTTGGGCGAAAAATGGGAATTGTACGTGGAGAGCCAGGTAAATGTCTCTCTCCCAGTCGGTGAAATGGCCATCGGGATACAATAGCATTTCCCTGTTGCCAATCAAGATGATCTTGAAATAGAGAATGTACCATAGTGTTCTTGCTTGGGTAAAGATGCTCCCGAAGAGTCAACGATGGTGCATAATAGGATGAAGCTGGAGCGTATGGGAAGTTTTCGATAATATCTTCCAGTGAAGAAGACCATGTACCGTCATATTGTTGTATGCGAATCACTTCTTGTAAAACAAGAATATCTGGCTTGGTTTGATTAACAATTTCGGCAATTAGGTCCAATTCGGAACCGAAATCTTTGCGCCCGCCACCGATATTATAAGTCATTAGCCTGTATTTTTGAGTTGAGTCTGACACCATTTTTTCCTTAAAACAAAGTAGTACTGTCTGATTTGGCTAACTTACGGGTTACAATTCAATGAGAGACATCGAACACGTTCCTTATGGAACTTGCATACTATTTTCCTAGTTCTTCAAGCACCGTTGAATACGGCACGTTATTCTGGATATGTTCGTATACTTCTTCAAGCACAAATGCTCGCTTCCAATTTGTCTTGAATTGCTCTTGATAAGTCTGGAAATAGGCTGACGGATAAACCAGTTGAGAAGTCGGAGAAGGAGCACCGGTCTCATCATTTAGGTAGTGTGAAAGCAGTATCTTATTATCACACCTTATGATCTGAGCCATGTGTAGATAACGGTGAGATAGCCGCATCTGCCAGTTCTGTCTCACCTCGGGGGGGAGATTCTCACGAATATGCCAGAATTCGTTGATAGTATGCAGTATTTCGAAGTACATAGCAGATACATGTTCGTGCAGGTCAACCTTCTCATTCTTTGCTTCTGACTTTTCCGGTTCATCATAAAAACGCAGAACCTGTATAGGACTTCTGGGATAGTATATAAGAAGACGGAACTTCAATTGATGAAGCTCTACACGTTTCCTCAGGTCTTCGCGGAGGCTAACAGTCTGGAACCAGTTGTTCCAGAATGTATTACTTTGAATGTCTAATTGTGCCGCACTTGCCATTCTTTTCTGCCAGGCATCAAAGCCGTCTCTTGTGTCAATGTGCCATTGTCGGCGGGAAACCCAAACCCTTTCAATTCCAATGTTTGATTGGCCGATGTCTGCGATTAAGCTAATCGAGTTTTCAATGTTCTGCAATTTGTCTTCCAGCGGATCTCCACCCAGAAAATCCCATAGTATCTGAATAATAGTGACTGCCCAGAATGTGACTGTCCCATCAATTAAGATTGAGTTCCAGGGATCAGGCCACACTCGACTATACCAGAGTAAGATCAAAATAGTTCCTATTGCAATGAAGAAAGCTAGTTTGATTCGATATTCTCTATCGGTGATAAGCTTCCAAATCCGCTGAAGTAACGGCATATCAAAGTCCCCTCGTTCTCTGGATATGAAATGATAGATATAATAGGTATTACCGACGTTACCTATTCTACATGCTTATCTCGACTTTGTACATTACCCTATCTATGGGTGAGTCTGTTTCAGTTCGGTGGGTGAACCCCCACCTGATCTCGCTCCGCTCGATTTTTCTCCCCCTTCGCAAAGGGGGAGATGGCCGACCGCAGGTTGGTCAGAGGGGGTTATTCGAACATTTTTTAAAGTACTGAATTTTGGTCTTGAGGAGAACGCTGGCGTCGGAACATGAGACAACGAAAAAAGGAGCAGTCATGAACATCAACCGGGACGAGATCGTCCAACTGACCGAAACACAGGGCAAAGCGTGGGGGATCAACCACACGCGGCGGCTGTTGAGCCTGATCGACGATATCGGCAGGGGCCAGGACTACGATCAGGACGTGGTGTGGGTGGCGGCGCATCTGCATGACTGGGGCGCATACGGCGAATGGAAACAGGCGGGCGTCGACCACGTCGAGCGGTCGCTGGAAGTGGCCGGGGCCTACCTGAAAGAACAGGGCTACCCGGAGGATTTCACCGGGCAGGTGATGGAGTGCATCGGGACGCATCACAGCGGCGACCCAAACCGGAGCATCGAGGCAATACTGTTGAGCGACGCCGACGCGCTGGACTTCCTGGGCGTGATCGGGGTGATGCGAATCTTCTCGAAGAATCCCAAAGAGATGCGGAAGGCATACGAGGACATCAAAAAGCGGAAGGAAAAACTGCTCGACGGTGGGATCGTGCTCGACCGTTCGAAGGAGATCGCAGCAGAGCGGGTGCAGCAGATGGAGTGGTTATTCACGACACTCGAAGAAAATTCGGCGGGGCATTTCTAGCCAGGACCTGAAAAGACCCCGGGGCACATCCTTGCGGAAGGTGGGGTCTTCTCAGCGAATGAGGGTATTTCAACGACCATTTGTAATTGGTCGCAATAACCATCGTAGTGCGATAAATATGATAGTATAGATTTCGCCGGGACGCAAGAGGTATTTATAAATTTTAAGCGATCTCATCCCCCGGAAGGTCCGGGTCGTCCAGATCGATCTCGAGATTGTAAAGCAGGGCCATCGCTTCGGGGAGGGAAAAACGCGCCTGTTTGATCGTGTTGTTGGCCGGGTCGATGGTGTAATTGAACGCGCCGGTGAAGTCAGTTCCGGTGAGGTTGGTGTTCCAGAAGCGGCTGCGTTCCAGGTCGGTTTTAGCGAATTTCGCCCCGCTGAGATCCGCCTCGGAGAAGTCGACATCGCGGGCCACGCAATCGATCAGCGCCAGATCGGGCAGGGTCAGCCCGACGAAGGTCGAGTAGTTGAGGGTGGAACGGGTAAAGGCGATCTTGTTGAGCAGTCCCGCTTTGCCCCAGGCCGCGCGCGTCCAATCGACGGCGATCACCTGCGATTCTTCGAAGCGGACATCCCGGAAGGAACTGTCGGTCAGGTCGAGCATGCGCAGATCGCAGATGCGGAACTTGCAGTCGACGAAGCGGCAGCGGCGGAAAATCGTCTCCTGGCAGGTGCAGAGCACGAAGCGGCACCCGGTGAATTCCTTCTCCTCGACGGCGACGGCGGCGAGGGTCAGGTTTTTGAAGGTTTCGCCGGTGTATTCGGTGGATGGGTCGAATGGGTTGGTCACGGCTTATTCGATTTGCGTGGCCTGGTTGTAGGCGTCGGCGAGGCCGGGGACAGGCGGAAGCGGCACGCCGCCCGCCGCGATCCCGGCGCGGATCGTCTCGCGGCCTGCCGCCGGGATTTCCTCGTCACCGACAAAGACCGCGTCGCCGATCATCATCATCGGCACGACGCGCGACTCGGCGGGGACGCTGTAGTAATCGTAAATGTCCGAGGCGAGTGCCTGTCCGCTGCCTGTAGTGGTGTTGATGAACAGCAGCTCCAGGTGATCGCCGAACTCCTCACGGAGCTGCGGCCAGACTTCGGTGATCACGTTCTGGCAGTGGGGGCAGGTCGGCGAATAGAGCAGGACGCCGTAGACGATGCCATCAGCGGTGATCGCCTGTTCGGTAGGCGAATCGATGGGAGGAGCGCCCTGCGCTTCGCCCTGCCGGAGGTTAAAAAGCAGAAACACACCGACGATCAACAGCACGGCAGCCAGTAATACGGCAATCGCCGTCGTCGGTACCGATGACCTTCTGAGTTTGGTCATTACACGCTCCGATGATACCTATCGGCTATCAATAATTCGCCCGCCCGATCTTTTGCTTCGCGAGACTGCGGAACATCTCTTCCTGCTCGGCGGACGAGAAGGCGCGTTTGGGCACCGCGAAAAATCGCTGCCGGTCGTTGGCGAGGATCAGCAGGTACTGACCGTCGATGTCGACCACTTTTTGATAGATCGCCCACCTGATCTGGTCTTCGCCGAACGGGGTCGTAACCGTGATCCCGTCTTCGGTGAAGCGACAGGTTTTCTCCGCGCGAAGTCGCTCGTGCTTTTCGAATTCCTGCGCGGCTTTGCGGGGCTGGATCGAATAGATATAGATCAGTATCCCGGCGGCGGTCGCCAGGGTGACGATCAGCACCACCAGGCCAGGCATCAAGAACGAGAAAGAAGCCTCGCGGTCGCCGGTAACCAGGGCGATGATTCCCATTCCAAACAGGCAGACCATCGCCAGCACCAGTA
>DAOUES010000200.1:0-8234 GCA_034430335.1 Anaerolineae bacterium
TCCGGCGAAATCCAGACGCTCCGCCTTACCGACGAACGCACCGTTGCCTTCGATAGCAGTGGAACATTCGATACCGGCGATACTATAGAACTGACTCCCCTGCGGCGGGATCGGCGCTATGGCACCTACCTTGCCCCCGGTGGACAGCGCTGGCTGTATATTTCCCATCGCCTCGATCAAAGCGATCCCCGGTCGGATATCATCATTTTCGCCACGCCCAGGCCATCGGAAAATGTCTTCAACCTGATGGGCAGCAACCTGCTGCGTCCACTGATCCAGGCCGGGATCATCGGGCTGGTGCTGTCGGTGATCCTGGTGATTGGCATCAGCCGCTGGGTGACCCGCCCCTTGCAGTGGGTTTCGGATGCCGCCCATGCCATCGCCGCCGGTGACTACGATCAGCGTGCCCCGGAGAGCGGCCCGCGCGAAGCCCGCGAACTGGCGGCGGCCTTCAACCATATGGCCGAACAGGTTCAGCGTTCCCGGCAGGCCCAGCACGATTTCCTGGCGAACGTCTCGCATGACCTCAAAACGCCGCTGACCTCCATCCAGGGGTATTCCCAGGCCATTCTTGACGGTGCCGCTGCCGAACCCTCGCAGGCAGCCCAGGTGATCCACGACGAGGCCGCGCGGATGCGGCGTCTGGTCGATGATCTGCTCGACCTCGCCCGCATCGAGTCGGGCCATACGCCGCTGCGCCGTGACCGGGTGAGCCTGTCCGAACTGCTCGATTCCGTCCTGGCGAATCTTTCCATTCAGGCTGCGGATAAACAGATCGTGCTGGTGCGGGAAGTCGATATGCTGCCCGACCTGGTCGGGGACGGCGACCGGCTGGCCCAGGTCTTCACCAACCTGGTGGACAACGCCATTGCCCATACGCCTCCCGGTGGGCAGATCGCCGTCCGGTCGGCTGCCGATGGGAATGGGGTACAAATTGCCGTTTCGGATACCGGGCCGGGCATCCCCCAGGAGGATGTCACCCGGATTTTCGAGCGTTTCTACCAGGTAGACAAATCGCGTTCGCGGGAAGCGCGGAAAGGCGCAGGGCTGGGGCTTGCCATCTGCAAGCAGATTGTCGAGGCGCATGGGGGACATATTCGCGCCGAAAGCGCATCGGGGGAAGGGACCAGTTTTGTCGTCTGGCTGCCGGTCGTCCGCTCCTTTGACACGACTTTAACACATCTCTCTACTCGTAGTTGACAATCACCGGAGAATCAAAATCCCATCCCTATGGATTGCCCTGCCGGTCGGGGCCGGTATCGGGTCGTTTGGGATGGGAGGTTCGCCGGGTGATGGGTTCGTCTATCCGTTCAACCGATCATCGTCACGATGGCGACAATCGCCGCAAATAAAGCCAGAAACATGACGATCACCAGAACCTTGAGACCAAAGGATACTTCCAGGTCTTCGATGGGTTCGTGTACATCTCCAGGGGCATTCTTCGTAGCCATACTGTGCTCCTATCGGCTCCCGCCTCAGAACAGGTTCAGTTGTTCGAAACTGTCGGGTATCTCATCCGGCTCATCTTGAGTGCTTTCTTCTGCCACGATTGGTCTCTTGAGAAGATCGGGCAGCTTCTTGAAATCTTCGATCACCGCCTCGCGCAGGCTGGGTTGGTGAAGCGCGGCGGCAGGATGGTACATCGGGACGACCAGCAGTGATCCGAACTGGCGCGCCTGCCCGTGAATCCGCGAGATGCGGGCCGACGGGAACCAGCGGGCCATGCTGAAACGTCCCAGGGTAACGACGACTTTGGGGCTGATCAATTTGATCTGTCTATCCAGGTAGGCTTGACAGGCTTGAATTTCGTCCGGTTCCGGGTCACGATTGCCGGGTGGACGGCATTTGACCACGTTGGCGATAAAGACATCTTCCCGTTTCAGCCCAATTGATTCGATCAATTCCGTCAAAAAATTACCCGAAGCGCCGACAAACGGCCTCCCCGATTGGTCTTCGTGAAATCCCGGCCCCTCGCCGATGAACATAATCTTGGCGTTGTCGGGACCTTCCCCAGGCACCGCGTTTGTTCGGCTCTGGTGAAGCGGGCATTTGGTGCATACTGCGATCTCGTCAGCAATGATATCCAGACTATCGGTCACCCCAAGCTCCTCCTCGTGTTGTAGTGTCGCCTGCCTGACACCCTATCATTATATGCCATTTTTTGTGAAATCTCAGAATTCGGATAAGATGCTCTTTGTGATACCTTCAACATACTGCCTCAAAGCCCCAAAAATATCGATACGCCGGCTGTTTCAGGGAACTGCGGCGGTGCTTGTTCTGGCCGTGATGTTCTCCCCGGTTGGAAGAACCGGCAGCGCTGCTGCTTCTCCTTTCCAACAGACAAACCCCGATGCCCAGCGCGTCGAGCTTCTCCAGCGTTCCGGTGGATTGATCACTGCCGGGCTGCCGCTCTCTGATGGCACGGTACTGGTCACCGAAGGCCCTACACTGGCCCGCCTCGATCTCTCCGGCCCGGTGCTGGAGGTCCTGTCACAAAACGAACTGGGTTACGGCAGTCTGCTCGACCTGGTTCCTGTCGGCGAGCATTTTGCGGCGCTGACCGGACAGGGGGTCCTCACTCTTTCGAAAGCCGGGAATGGGCTGCCGCAGGTGATCGATTATATACCCGGCGGCGGACAGGTGCTCGCTTCTCATGATCGGCTCGTTGCCGTTGCCGCCCGTGAAGCCGGGCTGCGCCTGCTCCGGCTGGACGAAAACGGGCATATCGATTCATACGCAGAGTTGGCCCTTGAAGGCCGGGCGCTTGACGTTGCATTTTCTGCCGATGGGCTGAGTCTGACTATTGCTGCCGGTGAGGCTGGCCTTCACTTTGTCGACATCAGCGATCCCGGTCAACCCCGGTTGATCGCCACGCTTCCCCAATATGCACCAGCCGACGCCGTTGCCAGTTCCGGGATGCTGCTGGCGGTTGGCAGCGATGACCGGGTGCTGGTCGTCGACCCGGTCCATGCGGGTGAAAACCCGGTCGGCATTTACAGCCCACTCCGCGAGGGGCGGCGTGTGGTCGTCGGCGGAAGTTATGCCTATATCGCTGACGCGCGTGATGGTCTCAAGATCATGTGGCTGGCGGCTCCTGATCGGCCCATCCAGATTTACGGCGAGGTAGATCGCCCGGCCTATGATCTCTGGTTAGAGGGCGATCTGGTTTATCTTGTTGGGCAGGAAGGACTGCGGATTATCGACGTCAGCAATCGTTTCCAACCACTGGAACTCTCGGTCCTGGCCCTGCCTGGCATCCCTGAAGATATTACGATCTACGCCGGGCGTGCCTATGTCGCTCTGGGGTACGACGGTATAGCCGTCATCGACGTCGAGAATCTCTCTGCGCCGCGACTCGCCCGCCGGACGACGCTGGATGCCCCGGCCCATGCCGTAATCTATGATCGGGGCGTTCTGTTTGTCGCCGCCGATGAAGCCGGGCTGGCAATTGTCGATCCTTCAGAGACGAGCATCAAAATGTTGATCAGCATGGTGCCGCTGCCCGGTACGGCCTACGACCTGGCGATCTACAACTATGGGCTGTATATCGCGGCAGGTGAAGCCGGGCTGCTTTCGCTCGATGTCTCCTACCCGGCATCCCCGGTCCTGAGGGGGAATATCCCCGCCGCATCCGGTGAAGTGCTGGACTCGGTGGTCATTTCCGGCAAACGGGCCTATCTCTCTCACGGTGATGGCGCTGTCGTCGTCGATCTGACCTCGCCCTCCCAGATGGGCCGCCTGGCAAATCTCGATAGCCCGGCGGAGCACGTTGGCGTTGGAGAGAAATACCTCTATGTGGTATCAGGCAGCCGGATCGGAATCTATGATGCCCACGCTGCTGCCGAACCCCTGTACAGGCGAACCTATACCGGACTCGGCCAGGTCGGGCGGATATTCGCCCAGACAGACCGGTTGTTTGTTACCGGCGCGGGCGATGGCCCGATCCTGGCCGTCCTGAGCTTCCTCACTCCCGATTATCCCATCGAACTGGACAGCACCGGTTCGGTCGGGACTGGCTACCGTGTCTGGTCGTCGCCCGGTGACCTGTGGCTGTCCGGCGGTTATGCAGGTCTATACCACTTCGGGCTGACCGAGGGGGGTGCGCTGGCTCCCCTGGCTCACTACCGGGCTGTCACCGGTGCCGACCATCTGGCCGGTGACGATTCTCGCCTGCTTGTCGGCGGCGAAGAAGGCTGGACGCTCTTCGAGCGGGAGCAGTCGATGATTGGTGCCGTGCTTGCCCAGTCACCCGTCGATCTTCCCGTGCGCGACCTGGCTCTTGACGGCGACTCGGTGGCGGTAGCTGCCGGGGAGTCGGGGGCGGCGCTCTTTTCCCTGGCCGGGCCGGAGGCGGCGCTTGTCGGGCAGGTCGAAACGCGCGGCCCGTCGACCGGCGTTGCGCTGGATGATCGGTATGTCTATGTCTCCGACGCCGCCGGGTTGACCATCTACGACCGGCGCTACTTCTCCCCGGTGACCCATGTCTCCCTGCCTTCCCCGGCCAACGATGTTCTACTCGGCGGGGATGCGCTTTATCTGCCGCTTCAGGATGGCAGCCTGGCGATTGTCGAGCGCGGCGAACCGTCGGGGGGGCTGGCCGTCAAGAATACGTTTACCGGTGTGCGCTCCGCCGATTTGATCGCTGTGGCGAACTCACCGGATGTCACCATCCTCTCGGACGATCAACTGATCCGGCTGTCGATTGGCGAGTCCGGGCAGTTCGTAGAAAGAGATCGCGACACGCTCCCGGTTCCAGCCGAAAGAGGGCTGATCGTCGACAGCCTTGCCTGGGCCTATACCCCCGGCGAAGCGCTTCGCCTTTACGATCTCCGCTATGCGAATCCCCTGTACAAGGATCAGTATCCTGTCGATATAGAAGACATGCTGATCCACGATGACGTGTTCTATCTCGCCCAGGGTGAAGACGGAGCGGCGGCTGCCGTCGGTTCGCCAATGGATGGGGTGCAGTTTTCGACTGCGCCGGTCAATACCCTGTATCAACCGGACGACATGACGTTATTCACACTGGGCGAATCGCTCGCAGCCTGGGATATCTCGGCTCCCGAACTTCCCCGCCTGCTCGTCGAACTCCCCCTGGCATCGCCCGGTAACACGCTCACGGCGTTTCCGGGAAGTGGGTTGCTGCTGGGCCTTGAAACTGGACTCTCTGTCGTTCGCTGGAATGGTTTAGAGTTTTCCCAGGTTGGCCTGCTGAATACCGCCAGCGCGGTTGATCGGGTGGCGATGATCGGCCAGCGGGCCTATCTTGGGCTTCGGCATGGCGGGCTGCAAGTCGTCGACCTGGCCGATCCATCAAACCCGGTGACCGGCTTTACCTTTTCCTCGCCCACCGGCCAATCGGTCGCCGATTTGCTCCCACTGGATGACCGGTCGCTGCTTGTCAGTTGGGAGGGCGGCGTCGACCTGCTGGACGTGGAGAATGCGGCCAGCCCGCCTTATTTGCGGGATATGCTAGAGACAGAGGGTAATCAGGCCCTCGGCTTCTCGATCTCTGCCGGGGGGAGTGTGGCGGCGATTCCCCTTGGCGCTGATGGCGTCGCCCTGCTTGATCTGTCGTCTCAAAACAGGGCTGTGTCAGGATACGTCGATACCCCCGGTGATGCTGTTCAAGCCGTTGTGGATGGGGCCACTCTCTATGTGGCTGACGGGGTTTGCGGCCTGCGCGTTTTCGATATTACCGAACCGGATCACCCGGTCGAAACGGGCACCTGGCGCAGCGGCTATGCCGGAGACCTGCTGCTGTCCCCGGATGGGTCCCTGCTCCTCGCCGATGCCAACCAATTATTGTCTCTTCGCTACGATCCGGACGCCCCGCCGGTCCTGCCGCCGCTGCCCCAGGTGCCTTCTCCTGCCAATGCCGGGGAAGACGTATCGATCAATCCCCGTCTGCGCTGGCAGCCGCCCGCCGATCCCTGCGATCCGCTAATTTATGATATTTACTTCGGCCCGACCGACGATCCACCCTTTTTCGGGCAGGTTGCCGGGGAGCCATCTGTGCAGGTGGATAATCTCGACCCGCTGCGCACCTACTACTGGCGGGTCGTCGCAACCGACCGCCAGGGCGACCAGGTCGAAGGCCCGCTGTGGCGCTTTACCACCGCCGAAACGGAACCGGTCGATGCTCACCCGGCTTCGCCGCCGCTCTTCCTTGAACGTCTCCGCGAAAACCCACTGCTGTCGCTGATTCTTGGCGCGGGGGCGCTGGCGGCGGCACTGACCGGCGGGTTGTACTGGCACAGGCAGCGTAAAAGGCGGGTGGACTCTTCGTCGCCTGACTGATCGCCTGCCGCTGGCCGATCTGCCTTTTGACACAATGCCTTGTTATGATGTACAAGTGGATTGATCTGTGATGATGAAAGTCAGATTTATGGAGGAAAAGGCCATTATGATGCACAAACGACTGTCACTACGGGTGGTCAGCTTCATGTTTTTTTGTTTACTTTTTGTCGCGTGCAGCACACCTCAACCCACGCTCGCGCCTGAACCCACCAGCACCTCTGTACCAACTCATACCCCGGAGCCAGTTACACCCACACAGACCGACACGCCGGTTCCGGTTAATACCACCGGGCAGTTGATCAAGGAGATGATTCCGGCCCCTTCACTTGAAAACAATCTACTGGGCGTCTCACCAGAGAGACAAATCGCTGTCTACCTGCCACCTTCCTACGAAGCATCCGGGAAGAACTATCCTGTCGTGTATTTCCTGACCGGGTATGGGGCCAATATCAATGCTTTTACCAACGGGGGATTTCAAGGCTTCTGGCTGCAAGATGCGATGGATCAGTTTATCGGAGATGGAAGCATCAAAGAAATGATCGTCGTCGTTTCGGATGGGCAGCACCCGCTGGGAGGGAGTTTCTATACCAACTCTCCCGTTACAGGAAACTGGGAGGATTTTATCGTAAATGATGTGGTAGGGTATGTGGACTCTCATTACAGAACTATTCCCAACGTCGAGTCCAGAGGCATTGCCGGGCACTCTATGGGAGGGTATGGTGCATTGAATCTCGCAATGCTGCATCCCGATGTATTTGGTGCTGTCTATAGCATGAGTCCTGGATTTTTCGACCCGGATGGATTGTCAAATTCACAGATGTTCAAGAACCAGAGCGCCATTGATCAATTTCTCGGCTTAGAGAGTGATCTGGCTGCGTTATTTAGAGAAGAGGCTCACAACGCATTTATCAGCATGCGGTTGGGGGGAGATCTTGAGTTTACCGTCAATTATGGAATGGCGTTTTCGCCTGATATCGATAAGAACGCGCCCTACATCGACTACCCTTATCATCAAGAAGGTGATCAGCTCGTTCTCGATGAGGAAATCTGGAAACTCTGGGAAGCTGGTTACGGAGGTGTCGATGAAGAAATACAACTGTACCATGATAATCTCCTGAGCCTGGAAGCCATCGCTATGGACTGGGGAACGCTTGACGAGTATACATGGATCCCGGAAGGCTGTGAGTATTATTCGGAGAAGCTGACCGAAGCCGGTATACCACATGAGGTGGATACCTTTGATGGTGGCCACATAGATCAAGTACGGATTCGGGTTGAACAGTATATGCTGCCATTCTTCTCGGACATTCTGGTGTTTGAATAGACAGGCCGCCGCCAGCCCATCGTAGAATCTCGCCGCCAACGATTCAGGAGCCTGCCACCTGTGAAAATACTGATCGCCACCCGCAACCCCGGAAAACTGAATGAATACCGAGATTTGCTTGCCGACATATCGGTTGGTGCCGAATCACTGGAATGGGTGTTGTTGACCGATATAGGGATAGAAACCGATGTCGAAGAAACTGGGCAGACCTTCGAGGAGAACGCCCGGTTGAAGGCGACAACCTATGCCCGGGAGAGCGGCCTGCTCACCCTTGCCGATGACTCCGGGCTTGAGGTCGACGCCCTGGACGGGGCACCGGGGGTGCAGTCGGCGCGATATGCCGGGCCGGGCGCGGGCGATGCGGATCGCTATCAAAAGTTGCTGCGCAAGTTGGAAGGCGTTCCCCTTGAGGCGCGGACGGCTCGCTTTCGCTGTGTGGTTGCCGTTTCTACGCCCGGTGGAGATGTCTACACCGCATCCGGTGACTGTCCCGGACAGATTGCCTTCGAGCCGCGCGGATCGTTTGGCTTTGGATACGATCCAGTTTTCTACATGCCTGAGCGCGGCCAGACAATGGCCGAAACCGCGCCGGAAATCAAGAACCAGATCA
>DAOUES010000201.1:0-38413 GCA_034430335.1 Anaerolineae bacterium
GTTGAGATTCAATACGTCGAAACAGGCTTCCGGCGAAACGCCCCTGGCATGCAGGTAAGTCCCCATCGCGCCGTCGGCGAGCAGCGGTCCCTCGGCGAGCCTGTCACGAAAAGTCAGTTTGCTCATCAGCTATCCCCTGGTAGTTGTCGGCAATAATCGCAAATTTGACGTGACTCTACCAGCAGCGGTTTGGGGCGGCAAACAGTGATACTTTCGTGGCGGCGTTGTCTCAGCTTATATTCCAAGCGTATTCTCATGCGCCGCATCTACTGCGCGATTGAGTTCGTCAAGCTTTGAAATCACCGGGGTTATAATACAATACGGATCAGACTTGTTCCATCTTAAATAGACAAGCAATGTTGCTAGACAGAAAGTTGTAAGTGAACAAGCTAATCTTGGGTCTGGGTCATCAAACTCCAATTCTGGTGTGTAATATCGCCCTTTTTGCTTTATGTGATGTTGACTTATTTCGTACCAGTCGCCGTGAACAGAGTGACTGCCATTTCCAAACATATATGCATAGCCAGCGCTCATGTTGAGATCGTCAAGGATTTCTCGAAAATTCTTTCCATCCACATTCCAAATCTTATTGTTCATCAATTCTATGATAGAAATATCATCTTCCCTAAGCCGTGCTTCAATTTTACGCTTCATCCGTCTTTCTATTTGGATTAGCGGACGATGGCTTGCTATGTTATCCAAATCTGCGAGTATTTCTTTCTCAGGTTTGTAAGATGCCAAGACAAAACTACGTATAGTTTTTCTTTTTGACTTTGACTTAATCATGTACTCCATTCGTATCGACGTTTCAAATATCAGTCGGCTAAAGATAGCAGCCAACTCGAGTTGACGTTTCGCTGTGTGAATCAGCAAACCTTCATAAAGCTTCGCAATTCGGATCATATGACCCGCGATGATCGCCTTATGCTTTGAGTATCCCTGTTCAGCCTCCTTTTCAGTGGGAGAAAGAGATACACCAACTCGAAGCAAATAGAGACAACGATTCATCAATTCGACAATGAATTCCATGAAGTCATCGTTGTTCCTTAGCACACTTGGGTCAGGGGCATTGTCAATCCAGTTTTCAATCTCATCAAGATTCTTCTGTACGTTTTCCATGAAATAATTTCGGTTAGATGCGATATGATAACAGCATGGTAAATAGGCGGTTAAACACAACTATGTACTTTGTTTTTGATTTCACATGATATCATAACAGGTGAATTCATGTTCCCATTATTATGACCCACACTGGCAGAATCGATGCGACCGGAACGTGCAGATCATCGACCTGGATGATCCGACGACTCTGTGTCGATATCCGGAGATGGCTTGAACAGGTCGCGCAGCAGCAGGACTCCGCCAATGCCGATGGCAACCAGGGCCAGCGAATAACCCGCGAGCAGCATCAGGACGAGCACCCACTGCCAGCCGGACGGCTCAATCCTGCCTGATGCCAGCCCTGTGATAACAGCAAGCGCCTGACTGCCCACCAGCAAGCCGATTGCAATACCGAGACCCCAGCCGACGAGTCTCTGATGTGAACGCGCCCGTATGGTTGCCCAGAACAGCAGCCCTCCGCCAGCAAGGGCCGCCGGGAAAAGCTCCGCAGGCATGAGATAATCGAACCGGAACATCCGCATGTCAATAAAAGCAATCCCTGAGAAGAAGATAGGTGCCAGAATTGGGAGCCATACGAGTGCCGTTCCTGTGATTGCCAGTATTCTGGTAACAACATTCTTCTTTTCCATGTGTTATAACCTCCTTGAAGTTACCGAGCCGTGCGTCCTGTGCCCTCAGTTTATACCTATCTCTCGGAAAGGATAAATGATGTTTCCCGTCGAAGTGATCCTCCCACCGCGCCGATCTTGCCTCGTCCCCTCCCGATTGGGTATAATCGCCGCCACACGCCACCCTAGCTCAATCGGCAGAGCAGGCGCTTCGTAAGCGTCAGGTTATGGGTTCGATTCCCGTGGGTGGCTCTTGCCCTGGAATGTTTTCCCAGGGCGTTTTTTATAGCCCTGGCAGTTATTGAGAGATATAGGTCGCTGCCAGTCAACGAAAAAGAGGGAGCCGTATGGCCGATCAGGAGCATCCCCGCACAATCACTATCGGAGTGGCCGGAGGCAGTGGGGCCGGAAAGTCGACCGTCGCCAGGGTGATCCTGGATCGGATCGGCGCGGACAAAATCGCCTATGTCCCCCACGATTCGTATTACCGCGACCTGAGCAGCCTGCCCCGCGATCAGCGGGCATTGATTAACTTCGACCATCCCGATTCGTTGGACGGCGAACTCTTCATCGAGCACGTCAGGCAGCTTCAGCGCTACGAACCGATCAATATCCCGATTTACGATTTCTCGACCCACACCCGCACCAGCGAAGTCCGCGTCGTGCAGCCTCACCGCGTCATTTTGGTCGAAGGGATTCTGATTTTTGCCGATGCCAGCCTGCGCGAACTGTTCGATGTTCGCATCTTCGTCGAGACGGATGACGATGTGCGTTTCATCCGCCGGTTGCAGCGCGATATCTCGGAACGCGGGCGGACAATCGATTCGGTAATCAACCAGTGGATGCAGACCGTGCGCCCGATGCACCTCGAATTTGTCGAACCCAGCAAGCGTTATGCGCATGTCATCGTGCCGGAGGGCGGCCTGAATCAGGTTGCAATGGAGATGATCATCGCCCGCATTCAGACTCTGCGTGGCGTCCAGGCCGGTTTGCAAGGGGAAAGCTAAAAAGGAAACAGGCCAGAAGCCTGTTAATTGAGGAATAACCTGTGCCCCCAAGGAGATTCGAACTCCTGTTTCAGCCTTGAGAGGGCCGCGTCCTGGGCCACTAGACGATGGGGGCCTGATAGGGCGGCATTGTAACATTCACCAGGGTCGGCGTCAAGAAACCCGCAGCGACGTAATTAACAATGAGCCATCCCAAAACGGGATGGCTCACCTGGTTTTGTCTGGCGTAGCTACTGATCTTTATCCGCCAGCTTGCTCACCGACCTCGCCAGTTCGGTAAATGACGAGATGACATCGATCGGCACCGGGAAGATCAGCGTGCTGTTCTTCTCTGCTGCGATCTCGGTCAGCGTCTGGAGATAGCGCAGTTGCAGCGTCGCCGGTTCGAGCGCCATCACATGGGCAGCTTCTTTGAGCTGCTGCGCGGCCTGGAATTCACCTTCGGCATGGATGATCTTCGCGCGTTTCTCGCGCTCTGCCTCGGCCTGGCGCGCCATCGCCCGCTGCATCGTCGGCGGCAACTCGACATCCTTGACTTCGACTAGGCTGACCTTGATACCCCAGGGTTCGGTCTGTTCGTCGATGATATAGGCCAGCTTATCGTTGATCCGGTCACGGTGAGCGAGCAGTTCGTCGAGTTCCGCCTCGCCGATTACGCTTCGCAGGCTGGTCTGCGCGATCTGCCAGGTCGCCCGCCGATAGTCTTCCACCTGCACGACCGAGTTCTCCGGGTTGACGATCCGGAAATAGGCGACGGCGTTGACTTTCACCGTCACGTTATCGTTGGTGATCGCTTCCTGGGAAGGAATGTCGAGAGTCACGATACGCAGGTCGGTTTTGACCATCCGGTCAATGATCGGGATGAGGAAGAACAACCCCGGCCCCTTCGCTCCGATCAACCGGCCCAGCCGGAAAATGACGCCCCTTTCGTATTCCTGCACCACGCGAACGGCGGAAGCCAACAGCGCAATAATTACTACCAGTGCGCCGATCCCAATACACAGCGCCGATCCTACTATACCACCTGTATCCATCAAAGCTCCTTTCTTCCCGTTCCGGCGGCGATTACCGCCGGACTGCGATCATATTATCAGTGTCAGAAGAACAATCCAAGTCCCAAATAATGAGGGACTCGATACTACCATCCCTGATCGTAGCCGGGGCCGCCGCCGCCCTGCTCGTAGTCCTGTGCCTGCCCCAGGCTGGACGACGAGGCCGAGAGCATGGCCGAGTTGCCGTTGATCACAACATCCCAGTAGGGCACCCATCCCAACCCAAACAGCGTCAAGTCGATGTCTTTCTTCAGGGGAGAGATGCGTACTTCTTCGATCTGCTGGACGGCATTGACCCATTTATCCTGCACAGACTGGAGTGCGGCGGCCATTTCTTGCTCGGTTTCTTCAAGCTGATCGGCGATGGAGAGCAGATCGCGTTCCATCAGGTCAACCTGGTCCTCGCTAGATGACGTATAGCGGCGCATCCGGCTTGTCCTCGACAGGGTGTAGTAGGCGCGCCCCTTCATCAACTGCATCAGCGATTCTGCCCCGGTGAGCAGTTCCTCGCGCTTGCGGGCTTCGTGTTGTTCGCGTTTCGAATCGAGCCGCAGCGATTTCTGCTGGGCGCGGTTTTCGAGCGTCTCCAGCTTTGTATCATACCGGGCCGCCACAGTGTCGATTTCGGCGTCACGCTGTTCCCTGGCTACTGCCTGCAAACGGGCGATGAAGCTCTGCCGGTCTTCGCCCAGCGTGCTGTACAGCTTCAATACCGGGTTGTGATAGACGTACAGGGCTGCGTTGTAGTAAATCCAGTCAACCAGGTTGCTTTGCAGGTCCTTGAACCCCTGGGCGCTGGTCATTGTAGAGGGAACGTCGGCGTAGTAAGCCTCGGCGAACGGGTTCGGCTCCAGTGCATAGGGATCGAACGGGTCGGAAACGTACTCGTTCCAGTCCAGGTAGGGGACACGGGGCAGATTCGGTACGACGAAGGCGTAGGTATATGTTTCGAAGGTATTGGTCTTGCTGTTCTGGAAGCGCACCATCGTCTGGGCCAGCAGAGCCGGTCGATATAACAGCCTGCGCCGGGTTTCGACCTGTATCGCGGGCTGGCGCGTCCACTGCTCCCAGCTTCTGATCCCCTGCTCAACGGTGTAATCGACCGGCAGGTAGTGCTGGTAGATCGTGGAGGGCAGCGAGGGCAGCGTCTTCGAAAAACCGGGCGGGGTCTCGTCGACCAGCGCTTCTGTTTGAGACACTGCCGGTGTGGTGGGCGGCGCAGCAGTTCCCGCCGGTGTGCCGGAATACAGCGGCTCTGATGCGCTCGGAGCCGCCGGTTCGGCTGGCTGCGAATAGCTCGGAGTCTGGGGCATCACCCCCTCGCCTGCCGCCTGGTGGCTTGGCCCGTGCTGCTGTTGAGCTGCCTTTTCGGCGACCGCCCGCTGGTTGTCCATCAGGCTGCTGATCTGCTGGCGGGTCAGCGGCCCGCGCAGGTACGACATCGCCCAGCGGGTGTGCATGTAGAAGGGCGTGTTGGGTTCATGCACATTGTGCATGATGAATTCGCGCGGCCCCAACCTGCCGATCAGCGCCTCTACCGTCTTCAAATCGAGCGCGGACGTGGCGTCGCGGGCGTAGTCGAGACCTTCCAGGACACGTTCCTTGTCGATATCGGTCTGCATCTTGCCGATGAACCAGGTCCCGGCATTCGACAGGCCCTTGTAATCGATGTCTTTCGGGTTCTGGGTCGCGACCAGCATCCCGACGCCGAAAGCGCGCGCCTGCTTGAGCATTCTCAGGATAGGGTCTTTGGTCGGCGGGTTGTTAGGATGCGGGGGAAACATCCCGAACACCTCGTCAATGTAGACCAGCGCCCGCAGACTGGTCGAACCGGACAGCCCGCGCATCCACGAGTGGATCGATTCGAGCAGCAGCGTCGTAAAAAACTGCTGTTCGACATTGTTCAGGTGGGCCGTGTAGAAAATCGTTGCGCGCGGGTATCCTTCGGGCGTGAACAACATCGAAGGGATGTGGAGCGCCTCGCCCTTGATCCAGGTCTGGAATTTCGGCGCGGCGAGGATGTTGTTCAGGGTCTGGGCCAGCTTGAAGCGCTGTTTCTCCGGGAAGATGGTTTCGATGTCCATCACCCCCAGTTTGCTGAACGGCGGCTGCTGCACCTGGTGGATCAACTGGGCAATGGAGAGGTCGGTGTTGTTGCGCCAGTTGAATTCAAAGATGTTGGAGAGGAGGATGTGCTCTTTGTCCTCGACCGGTTTGGCGTCGATCCCGATCAGCGCCAGCAGCGCGGTGACGATCCCGGAGATGCGTTCCCGCAGCATTTCCTCGTTGCCTGCCCAGCCTTCCGAGGGCGAGGACAGCGATTGCAGGATGCTGACCGGCAGACCGGCTTCAGAACCGGGCGTGTAGATGCTGAAACGGGAAGCGCGCCGGTATTCCTGGATGCGGTCGTTGTCAATCCCCCACTCGGCCAATCCCTCTTTCCAGCGTGCGGCGACCGTCTCGGCGTATTCTTCGTGTGTCTGATCCGCCTGCAAAGCGTCGTCCACATTTACCCAGGGCAAAAAATGCTGCGGTTCGAGCGCCGGGAAAGCCAGCAGCATATTGGTGATATCGCCCTTGGGGTCGAGGATCAGGCAGGGGATGTTGTCGATGACCGCTTCTTCCAGTATGGTGATTCCCAACCCGGTCTTGCCGCTGCCGGTCATCCCCAGGATCACGCCGTGCGTGGTGAGATCGCGGGCGTCGTAGTATACGGCGTCGCCCGGAATGACTTCATGCGTTTCAGGATCGACATGTCCACCTAAGTAAAAATTGTTCGGTGCTTCTACAAAATGCATCGGCTGCATTCTGCCACTCCTTATCTGATCTATAAATCGCTAAAAAAGTATCATTCGGCGGCGAGACACTCACCGCCGCTCGGTAGGTTCGCCTCGCTCATTCGCCGGGTGAACTCTCCTTCATACAATGCGGCCACCTGCGGGCTGTGAATGAGCAGCAGGTTCTCGTCGTTCGACTCGGTGGCGTTGGTGCTGTAGTTGAACGACCCCGTCGCCACGACTGCCCCGTCGACGATGATGACCTTGTGATGGAATGTCTGGGGGTTGCCATCCAGACGCACGTCGATCCCTTCGCCAAGCAGGGTGTTGCACTCGGAATATTCGGTGTTGGCCCCGCGTGATTCGAAAATGCCGCTGACTTCCACCCCTGCCGCTGCCCGGTCGATCATCACTTTTGCCAGATCATAGTCGGTAAACGAGAAGGCCATAAAGTGGATTGAATACTCTGCTTCCGAGGCGAGGCTGATCAACTGGTTCATCACTTCGTCTTCCGGCGAGAAGTAGGTCTCGATCCACATCCCGTCGACATCGACGCCGGGGTAGGGTGTATTGGCCGGTGATGTCGGCCCGAATGCGCCCCCGAACATCTCTTCGAATTCGGTCGTGTAGTTGGTCGCCAGTTGGGGCGACAGGATGGCGATGGCATTGTTGTTGTTCCGGTAAACGCCGTTCTCGGTGAAATTCAGCGAACCGGTCCATACAATCGAGCGGTCGAAGACGTAGAACTTGTTGTGCATCAGGGCGCTGCGTTCGTCAGGTGTGGCCGGAATGCCCGCGTCGATCAGTTCCTCGATTTGTGGATCGTCTTCTGTGTGCTCGTCGTCATAGACGATCCGCACCTGAACGCCGCGATTGTGCGCGGCGATCAGCGCATCGGCGACATTTTGCAGGTTGAACTCGAACATCGCCGCGTCGATGCTGTACCGCGCGTTGTCGATCAGCCAGAGCAGGTTTTCCTCGACACCCCCGGTGGTCACATCGTCGAACGGGATCACCGGGTTGGTGAAATAGACGGCCCAGAGATTGTCGCTGGCGGCAGGCTCTTCGACCGCCGGGGTGAGGATTCCACCCGGCATCGGGACGGTGGGCGATGGCACGACGACCGCCGTAGCGACATCGTCGGCGGCGTTGAGGAATGTCCCGATATCTTCCTCGGCCAATCCACAGCCGGTAAGACCGAGCAGTATTACCGCTCCCAGCATAATGAGATAAGCTGTTGGTCGATGGGTCGTCATTCGGCGCTTTCCCTTAACAGCCAGGCCATGATCATCTCCAACACTTCTTCACGCGGGGCGTTCTTGATCTGCATCACCATCGCTTCCAGGTCGTCGGGGGGAAGCGCCTGTAAAGCCGGGACTTCGGCAGCCGCCTCGAACATCTTCGACAGCAGTTTGACCAGTTCCACCGAATCGGCGCGGTCCCGCATCCCAACCAGTTTATTGATCCGCCGCATCACCCGGCGCAGGTTTTGAAGGTTGGTATCCAGTTCTTCTTCGATTTCAACGCCTGTGAAACTCTCCGCCAGCCTCCGGGCGTGCTGTCCTCCCCATTCTATCAGGCGGGCTGCCAGGGCGTCATCCATATCATCCGTCAGGCTGCTATCCCCGGTAATAGACTCCACAGCATATCTGGCCTTCTTTTCCATATTTTTTCACTGCTCCCTTGCTACCGGTATTTCCAAAATCAGTATTTTGATGGCAATCTGGCAGGTGCGTATCCCTCGACGTATTCCACAGCTTGAGCGGCATTCTCGACTACATGATAGAGATTCCTGTAAGCCGGGTTGGTGAAATGACTCTCATATAAATGTTCAAACTGACTTAGCAGGTGATCGAAGTAACCAAGAGTGTTTACAATAACGACTGCCTTCTGGTGAAATTGTAGCTGTTTGAGTGTGATGATTTCCAGTAATTCCTCCAAAGTGCCAAATCCGCCCGGCAGAGTGATAAAGGCATCCGCCCGGTTCTCCATCGTTGCCTTGCGTTTTCGCATGTCCTTTGTGACGATCAATTCATCTGCCTGGATGTAAGCGCGCGGCATCAGCGCCTCCGGGATCACGCCAATGACCCGGCCTCCATTTTCTTGAACAGAGGCAGCGAGCTTTCCCATCAGGCCATATTCTCCCCCGCCGTAGACCAGGCAAAAGCCTTTTCTGGCAAGCTCTGCACCTAACAAAACAGCCTGATCGGTGAAAGCCGAATCTACACTGTCGCTGGATGAGCAGTAAACACAGATCGATTTTGATTGCTTCATGCTGATATTGTAGTGAAGCCTGCGCTGCTGGCAAGAGGGAGCCGACTATTTCCTTCCAGCAGCCGCGACGCGCAGCCCGGATTTTCTGTCACAAAACACCGTCGATCAGCTTCATAGCAGCGTCGAGCACTGCCGGGTGCCCGGCCAGTATTTTCGACCGTCCCAACTGCCAGGGCTGCCCATCCGGGGTGATCAGACCGCCGCCGACTGCCCGGATCAGCGCTGCCCCTGCCCCCAGGTCGTAGGGGGCGAGCGCAAATGCGCCGTACAACTGCACGCGCCGGTTTGCAACGTAGGCCAGTCCCAGCGCCGCCGAACCCAGGCTCCTGAACGTCTGGAAGTGGTGGAGCAGGGCACCAACCGTCTGGAACATTTCCTGCCGAATCGCCGGGTCGTGGCCCCAATCCACGCACAAAATGGATCGTTCCAATGGAAGAGCTTCAAGCTGGGGAAGCTCATCTCCATTCAAAGTTGCACCTGAGCCTACCGCCCCGGCCCATAATTCGTCGCGGAGCGGATCGTAGATCACTCCCGCTGCCGGTTTGCCGTCCAGCGCAACCCCGATTGATACACAGAACATCGGCAGGGTAAAAACATAGTTCGTCGTCCCGTCAATCGGATCGACCATCCAGACCGGCCCGCCCGGTATCGTCCAGTTGCCATCTTCATCAGCATGGCTGTCTGGATTCTCTTCGGCCAGGATGAAATGATCGGGGTGCCTTTTCCGAATCACATCAAGGATGACATCCTGGGCGGCTTTGTCGGTCTGGGTGACCAGATCACGCGGGCCGCCTTTCTGTTCGACCTGGCGAGGCTGCGTGTATTGTTCGCGGATCAGCTCACCGGCGCGGCGTGCGGCAAGGGAGGCGGTTTCTACCAATTCTTCGAGAAATTCAGGGTCGGTCATCGGGTATCTTTTCCAGGACAAGTAAGTGAGAGAGAGCAAAGAGGCGGAAGGGTGTTTTTTCGGCCAGATAGAGTACACTGCGAAGGGCATGGCCTAATTTCGGAGATCGGGCGATGATATTGTCGTACCCGCCGAAGATTCGCGTGTAGTAGACGACTTTCAAGGGCAGCCCATCGATCAGCCTGAGCAGATCGCGGCGGCGGTACGCCCGGACATGCGGGACCAGTCTATTTCTAAGACTGTTAGGTAAATAGTTGATCAGCGGTGTATTGCCAAAGTGATATTCCCCGCGCCAGTAATGCCCGTGCGTTTCGAAGGGATACCAGCGGTTGGGGCAGAAGATGATCGTCCGGCCACTCGGTTTGAGAACGCGGGCCTGTTCGACGAGCGCCTGCCGGTCGTCCTGCACGTGTTCCAGGACTTCGTTGGAAAAAACCACGTCGAAACTTTCGTCAGGGTATGGCAGGTGCTCCGCCGCCGCGACATGGGTGTAGGGAACGTGTTCGTGGGCAGCAGCGGCGCGGTCGAATTCGATGTCAAAGGCGTAGACGTTCGGATTTTTACCGACCAGGTGGGCCGGGTATGCGCCCAGGCCGCAGCCTACGCTCAAGATTCGAGTCTCTGTTGTTTTCGCCCACTGCCCGATCATCTCCAGGCGGCGATCCTGCCCGGCCCGCCAGACATAGCTGGGTGCGCCACGTTCGGCGTGTTTATCCTGGATCGTGCTCATCTGATCCTATCCCGCCTGTGCCAGGCGTTCCTTCAATTCGTTGATGGACGGAATGGGAGTCGGGTCGACACCGTTCAGCATTGCCAGGTAAAAACTGACGTAGTCGCCCAGTTGAATCAGTTCGAACTGCTGCGCGAGGCGGCTTTCGCCCTGCGCTTCGATGCCGCGAACATCGAGGCCGTATTGTTCGAAAATTTCAGCCGTCACCTGCTGCCGGATGGCAACCCTGGGATGATCATAGCGTTTTGAAATAAGCTGCACAATTGTAATGTGGTCTGCCGGTTCGTCTGGATAAGTTATCCCCACTACCGAATTGTGATCGAGTTCCGGCAGCACTTCGTGATAGGCGGCGGTTTTGGCGTTTTCGTTGATCTGTGTCTTCCAACGGTAGGCGACGGGGGCAAGAAAACCCGATCCCCAGATCACCGGTACGCGATCTGCCAGGGCCAACGCGATTTCTTTTGCGGTATTCTTGCCGGAGGGTTGATCGGCCCCTAGAAGGGTTCTACTATGGCGCAGCAGTTCCACACTCTGTTCGATGTCTTTATCCAGGTGATCGACGAATCCAAGGCGAGAGAAGGCGGCGAGCACAAGGCCGTAAAGCCAACCAATGGCGGCGCGGGGCGGCGATTTATAGTCGAACAGCCATACGGCACTATTTGATTTACCGGCGAGTTCGGCCAGTTTCCCTCCCGTTGTAATGGCGAGTAAATGAGCTTTTCTCCCGATGGCCTGTCCAGCCGCCGAAAGGGTTTCTTCGGTGTTTCCTGAGTGGCTGAGGGCGATGACCAGCGTTTCTGGGCCGTCGACACAGGCAGGGAGATCGTAACCACGGTTGACGGCAATGGGAACCGGGCTGCTATCTTCGACCAGCGCCGACAGCAGTTCCCCGCCGACCGCCGAGCCACCCATGCCGCATACGACAATCTGCCGGATGTTTTCATACGCGGGTAGATCGAGCTTCTGGCTGTGCATCCAGGCACTGTTTACCTGTTCGGGCAGCGCGTTGATGTGGGCCAGCATAGAACCTGCATCCAGTTGGCCGAACGTCTCAACGTTGTCGAGATCCATGAAGGAAACCTCCAGCTAATTGTTTAAGTTTAAGCCTGTTCCGGGACGAGATTGTACCATATCAACCGGCGGGTTGTTAACACCGGTCATCAAATCCTACTACCGATACGCAGATATGTTGGGCCAGTTCTTTACCATATTCGATCAGCCGGGCGTGATAGGCTTCGTCAAGGGGGGTTACCGTCATGTAGTAGGCGTCTTCGTGGTTGTCTCGATAGTACCCTTTTCGCCGCCCGGTGACTTCAAAATCGTATTTGCGATAGAGGTTTTGGGCAACGGTGTTGGAAACCCGGACTTCGAGTGTGACCATCTCGGCTTTACGGCGCATAGCTTCTCGAACCATGATCCAGATCAACAGTTCGCCGATCTTTTTCCCTCGCCAATCCGGGTGGACGGCGATGGTGCTGATATGGGCTTCTTCACAGATTTGCCAGAACCCGGAATAGGCAATCAAGGGTGTTGGCGATTGGGCCGGAGGCGATGGCGAAAACAGCCGTTGGAGAAAGCCTTCTGAGTTGGTGTGGGTATCTGAGGCCGCTTTCTCAGTCGGTTCAGCGATGAACATCACCGAGCGTTCGGCGTTCTCCAACTCGTGGCGATAGGTGCGGGCCGACCAGGGTGTGGGGAACGACAGGCGATCCAATACCACTACGTTCTCAACATCAGCGAAGGTCATAGGGCGAACGGTAACATTGAGCCTTTCGTTTTGCATGCTTCGCTCCACTATCTAGCTCAAGTAGATAGGAACTAAAAGCGCCGGGTTCGCTTCGCCCCCGCTCTCTAGTTTTTTAAGGGCGCTCTCGGCCAAAAAACCCGCCCGGCGCAGGCAGTGGGCAGCGCTGGCTACCAGCGCATTGCCGGGAACCGCAGACAGCTTTTCCCTGCCCTGGGCGTCGATTTCGCCCGCGACCTGGGTCGGCTGATCGAGGCGCGGCAGGAGTTCATCCCAGGTGCAGATGAACGGGCCGCTCTCGGCCTGATCGGGCTGCCAGCCTGATTCTGGGTGCCAGTCGTAGAACGCGGCGTTGATCCGCCCGCGCCCGGCCTGGGTGACCGCGCAAAGCCGTTCGACGCCGTGCGGCTGGGCCGAGGCGACAATATCGAGGGTGGGGATGCCGACAATGGGCAGGGGCGGGGAAGCAGCCAGCGCCAGCCCTTTGGCGAGACTCATGCCGATCCGCAGGCCGGTGTAGGAACCCGGCCCCAGCGCCACCGCCAGCGCGGTCAGGTCGCCAGGTGTTATGCCTGCCCGGTCGAACAAACGCTGGAGGGCGGGAGTCAATTCGACCGTGTGGTGGTTGGCAGTGCGCCAGGTTTCCTCGGCGAGAATCGACTGCTCATCGTGGATGGCAATACTGATCGTTCGGGTGGCGGTGTCTATCGCTAGTAACATACCTTTCGCTTTCTCCGGTGCTTCTGCATTTTAACTACCCGCAGGGTGGATAGCAAAGTCGTCTGCCATCGATCATAATAAACGGCATCAGCGTAAGCAGAATTGATAGGAACCGGCAATGAAAAATCTCGTCGTCAGCGTTGGGCAGATGGATATACAGGCGGGACAGCCCGAACAGAACCTCGCGGTAGTCGAATCGTGGATCGAAGAATCCGCCCGGCGGGGTTCCGACCTGGTCGTCTTCCCTGAATTGTGGGACACCGGCTTCGATCTCGACCGTGCCTCGGAACTGACGGCGGCGATGGATTCGGGTCGCTTCGCCCGCATAGCCGAACTCGCGCGGACGCACCGGATTCACGTGGTCGGGTCGATGCTTGAGCGGGCCACTATGGGCGGGGATGATCGCTTTTTCAACACGGCGGCCTGGTTCACCCCGGAGGGTGCAATCGCCGGGATGTACCGGAAAATACATCTCTTCCGGCTTATGGAAGAAGACCGGTATCTGCATGCAGGTGACGCTCTGCCGGTGTTCGATCTGCCCTGGGGAAAAACAAGTGTGGCGATCTGCTATGATTTGCGGTTCCCCGAATTGTTCCGCCGGTATGCGCTGGCCGGGGCGCAGTTGATCGTCATCCCGGCCCAGTGGCCGATCACGCGGGTGTCCCACTGGGAAACGCTGCTCAAGGCACGGGCAATTGAGAACCAGGTGTTTGTGATCGCCTGCAACCGGGTGGGCAGGGAAGGTAAGGTTAAATTTGCAGGGCACTCGGTGATTCTCGATCCCTGGGGCGAACCGGTGATCAGCGCGGGCGAAGAACCGGCGCTACTGACCGCCGCCGTCGATCTGGACGAGGTCGAGCAGGTGCACCAGAAACTGACCGTTTTCGAAGACCGCCGCCCTGAACTCTACGACCGGTGATCGACCGGGTACCCAACATGAAACAGTTCCCCATCCCACAAATTCCCGAAGATTTTGCCCATGCGCTGCACGAGTCGCTCTCCGATGTGCGCTTCGACTGGGTTACACGTCTGCTTTACAGCACAGATGCCAGTCTTTACCAGATGTTCCCGGTGGGCGCTGCCGTCCCGCGTGATGTTGACGAAATCGCCGCAGCGGTCGAGATCGCGGCGGCATACGGCGTGCCGGTTCTCCCGCGCGGCGGGGGAAGCAGCCTGGCAGGGCAGGCGGTCAACCATGCGCTGGTGCTCGACCTGTCACGGCATCTCGACCGGATCGTCGAGATCGACCCGGAGGCGCGAACGGCGACGGTTCAACCCGGCATCACGCTGGGGCGATTGAATCGAGAACTGCACGCCTACGGGCTGGCCTTCGGCCCCGACCCGGCCAGCTCCGACCGGGCGACGGTTGGCGGGGTGCTGGCGAACAACGCGACTGGTGCGCATTCGATTGTTTACGGCATGGCTGCCGATCATGTGTTAAGCACCGAGGTGATTCTCTCCGATGGGAGCTGCACTCGTTTCGAAGCGCTGAACGGCGGCGGGTGGGAGACTCGCGGCCAGCGGGCGGGGCTTGAGGTGGCGATCTACCGCACCCTGTCCGATGTTCTCAAGCGGTACGCCGAACCAATCGCCACGCGCTACCCTCGTATCTTCCGGCACGTGGCGGGCTATAACCTCAACCGGCTGGCGACTGCCCAAACGCCGAACCTGGCGGAGCTTATCGTCGGCTCGGAGGGGACGCTGGGGATTATCAGCGAAGCGACGCTGAACCTCGTCCCGGTGCCTGCAAAAAAGTGGCTGGTGCTGGTGCATTACGCCGAACTCGGCGCGGCGCTCGCCGCCGTCCCCGCGATCCTGGAGAGTGATCCGTATGCCGTCGAGATGGTCGACAGGATGCTGCTCGACCTGACGCGGGACGGGCTGGAATACCGGCACCTGTTGAACTTCATCGAGGGCGACCCGGAAGCCGTGCTGATGGTCGAGTATGCCGGGGATGACGAGCGGCTGCTGGCGGATCGGGTGGAGGCGCTGCGAGGCATCTTAACGCGGGACGCACACCGGGGATCGGTGGTGGTGGTCAAGAAGCCCGCCGATCAAAACGTGGTGTGGGCCGCCCGGAAAGTCGGGCTGGGCATCCTGATGAGCAATCGGGGCGATGCCAAGCCAATACCGGCGATAGAGGACGCGGCGGTGCCGGTCGAACACCTGGCGGCGTATGTTCAGGATATCGGCGATTATGCGCAGGAGGTCGGGGTAGGGCGGATGGCGGTCTATGCGCACGCCAGCGCCGGGTGTATGCATATCCGACCGGTGGTGAATCTCAAAACCGAGGAGGGGATCAGGCAGATGCGCCAGATCGCCGGACGGTCGGCGGAACTGGTGCTTCGATACGGCGGCACGACCAGCGGCGAGCATGGCGAGGGGATCGCCAGAGGGGAATTCAGCGAATTGTTGTTCGGGCCGGAATTGATCCGGGCGTTTCGTGAGGTGAAACGCGCCTTCGACCCCGAAAACCTGATGAACCCCGGCAAGATGTTCAACGCGCCACCGATGGACGATCAATCGCTGCTGCGCTATGGCAGTGACTACGAGACGCCTTACGAACTCTCCGATACAGTATTCAGCTTCGAGGCGGACGGCGGGTTCGCGGGGGCGGTCGAGATGTGCAACGGGGCGGCGGTCTGCCGACAGCTTGAGGGCGGCGTGATGTGCCCGTCGTTCCAGGCGACCCGCGACGAGACGCACAGCACGCGCGGGCGGGCCAATATGCTGCGGGCGGCGATGATGGGGCTGCTGGGGCCGGACGGAATGACCTCGCAGGAATTATACGACGTGCTCGACCTGTGCCTCTCGTGCCATGCCTGCAAAAGCGAATGCCCGTCGGCAGTGGATATGGCCCGGCTCAAGGCGGAGTTCCTGTTCAACTACCAGCAGGAACACGGCGTGCCGATCCGGTCGTGGCTGTTTGGGAATATCGCACAGTTGAACAGGATCGCACAGCCGTTTGCATCGACGGTCAACCGGATATTCGGCGGGCCGGGTAAACCGGCGCTGGCTGCGCTGGGCATCCACCCGGAGCGGGAATTCCCCCGCTACGCACCGAAATCGTTCTCAAGGCAGTTCCGGGAGGATCGCGGCGAACAGCCCGGCGAGATCATGGGGCAGCCGGTGGTTCTATTCCACGATACGTTCATGGAACACAACGATCCGCAGATCGGGCAGGCAGCGGTGCGGGTGCTGGAGGCGGCGGGCTATGCCCCGGTGCTGCTCAAAGAGAAGAAATGCTGCGGACGCCCGGCGGTATCGAAAGGACTTTTGAAGAAGGCGGCCCGGCTGGGAAGGCACAATGTGGCTTTGCTCACCCCCTATGCACGGGCGGGCATTCCGATTGTGGGCTGCGAGCCAAGCTGCATGGCGATGCTGGCCGACGAATACCGCGATCTCGTTCCCGGCGAAGAGTCGCGCCTTGTCGCCGAATCGGTGATGATGATCGATGCATTCCTGTTCAGGGAACTGAACGCGGGGCGGATCAAGCTGGCGTTCGACGGTAGGCCGCGCCGGGTGCTGTTTCACGGCCACTGCCAGCAGAAGGCGATTTTCGGCATTGAGGAGACGGTCGGGCTGCTGCGGCTGATCCCCAACTGCACGGTCGAGGTAATCGAGTCGGGGTGCTGCGGGATGGCCGGGTCATTTGGATACGAGAAGGAACATTATGATCTCTCGATCCAACTGGCCGAGATGTCGCTGGCCCCGGCGATTCGGGCCGCCGACCCGGAGGTGATCGTCTGTGCGACGGGGACATCGTGCCGGGAGCAGATATTCCATACGACCGGGCACCGGGCGCTGCACCCTATCGAGGTGCTGGCCGGGGCGCTGGTTTCCTGTTAGCCGGTCACACCCCCTGCTACTCGCTCTTGAGAGAAGCTGTCCCCTAGATAAATGAAGGTCGGGTAAGCTTGGGGAATACGAAGCACACACCTTTCTGCATCTGCAAAGAAATCCATGTACAATCAAGATGTGTAAGGTTATGGGAGGTTTCAAACATGTCTGACCTGGTTATCCGCAGTAATCTGGCCGATCAAATTCGCCAGATTGCCAGACGACATGATCAGCCAGTGGAGGATTTCCTCAAATCACTCCTGGATGGTGTCCGTATGCCACAGCCCCCGCTGTTCCACTGGCTGCGTTGGCGGAGGCCGCCGGGGGAGTCCGGCCAGGTGTGATTGATATTACGGAACGCTCTTGGCGGGATGTTATCACTACCCTCTCGCGATCAAAGTAATAGATCAAACAAACATATACTGCTCAATTATTCGGGTAGATGACCAAATGTTAATTACCAAATATCTAATGCACCTAACCGGTTCGAATTCAGAAACATTGAAGATTGAAGGCGAAGATTCATCAATGTTCAGGCTATACAAAGAGGAATTCGATAAAATGTGGGGCCGTGCAGCTAATTGGCCGAAATAATCTTATCAGGTTACTATCGAACCCGTTGGCAATCGTTAGGAGATTAACGGTTAGGAAAGCCTTTAATGAGTCAAGCGCAAGACGAGATAAAGTTCGGAACTGACGGCATTCGACAGACTGCCGGAGATTGGCCTCTTAGTGTTCAGGGACTCCACCGGATAGGCCTGGGGATCGGAAGATACCTGTCCGAGAAAACAAATCGACCGAGCGTGGTAATCGGTCGAGATACCCGTATTTCGGGGGATTATATACTGTCCGCCCTATGCTCTGGCCTTCTTTCCTACAAAATCGACGTAGTAGACGTAGGGATAATCACGACAGCCGGAATTGCTTATTTAACAAAACATTATCAACAAGATATTGGTATTGTAATTTCCGCTTCACACAATCCCTGGACCGAAAACGGGATAAAATTAGTTGGCCCCGATGGTTTTAAGCTTTCTGACGAAATCGAGCAAGTACTTGAAGATGCAATCAACTCAAGAAAGTTGGATAGTAAACCTAATGGCTTTGGTCGTGTTACTACAAAACCAGAATGGATTGATGTCTATATCGAACATCTAGTGGCACCCTTCGAACAGTATCCGTTTGAAAAGCTACGAGTGGTACTCGATTGTTCAAATGGCGCTGCAAGCTGGATTGCCCCGCGTTGTTTCGCCAAACTGGGTAGTGACATTACAGTTTTGCATAACAGCCCTGATGGGACAAATATTAACCGGAACAGTGGCTCCGAAATAGTGCGAGAACGTCGTGGTGACCTGATACCAATGGTATTGAAAAAGGGCGCTCATTTCGGAGTTGCGTTCGACGGGGATGCCGATCGCGCCGTGTTTGTTGACGAAACAGGGGGCTTAATAGATGGAGATCATATCCTTTATATCTTTGCGAGACACCTTCACGAAATAAACAGGTTGCCAGGCCAGACTGTTGTAACTACTAAAATGGCAAATTCTGGCCTTGATATCGCACTTGCTCAGTCGGGGATTAAAGTAATTAGAACCAATGTCGGGGACAAATATGTCACTCGCGAACTATATGACAGCGGTTACAGCTTAGGTGGTGAGCAATCGGGACACATCATCCTTTTCGATAAAGAACACACTACAGGTGATGGCATTTTTACTGCACTATCCCTGTCACAAATTCTATTGGAGGGGGGAAACCGATCGCTCAAAGATATGGCAGCCGATTTGGTTAAACTTCCCCAAGTCATCGCATCAGCCTACGTTTCAAAAAAGCCGCGGGTTGAAGATATCGACGATTTCATTGCAGAGCAAAACCGCATCATAGCCTGTCTTGGTGAAAATGGGACGTTGAATATCCGTTATTCGGGCACAGAGCCATTATTCAGAGTGATGATACAAGGGGCTAATGGACATTCTTTTGATGGAATTACAGGGGACGCAGTAAAGCTCTGCCGCATCTTACAGGAAAACACCGGTGATACAAAGGGGCATATCGAAGTCAAAAACTGTGCCACAGGGGCACCGGTAGATGTATCTCAGTACGAATAATTCCATAAAAATTACATTTTAGGGGAAAACAATGCAAACAGAAAAGAACCATGAAAAAATCACGATTTCCGATATTAAGTCAGCCACCTGGATTTGGCCTCTTGATGTAATCGATGCCTGGGTTAAAAACTTATCAGACAATCCAGCAAATATCGCGGTTGGTTTTTGCTCATTGAAGCGCTGGGTGACAGAACATGTCGAGGAAACGGCAACTTTTGAGCGCGGATTGGCTATAAGCAATGTATTTCTCCAGGAAATTGAAAAATGGCTGTCAACAGATACTATTACTGACGCTAATCTCAGACTCATATTTGGTATTCTGATGACAATGATCGGTGAGTTTGGGCCATATCGTTACGAAACAAAAAAGGATCCCACCGGAGTGATATGGGAGACTATCCTCAGCCCGTTGGAAGAGATTCGAATCAGAGCAGTAAGTACTGCAAAAGAACTGTTCAAACGTCCTGAATTCGATCTGATCCGCGAGAGTATCGAGGCCGAAGTATTTCCGTTATTGGATAGAGCAATTGAGTTTTACGGTGACGAGCACGATCGATATATGCCTTTTCGCATTATCCATATTGGCAACATTGCGGAAAGACTGCTTGATCTGTCATTTTGGATTGGGGAAGAGGCTGGGATACATGCTACCGAAAGAAATCGTTTGATCAGCCTTCTCCAAAGTTTCTATGAATTAAAGTACCCACGATTTGGCACATCGGGGTTACGTGGTAGATGGAATGTTGATATTACAGAGAACCGTGTTCGGCACACTGCCCAGGCCATCTGTCAATACTTAGCTGGCATCGACATTCCTGACTATGTAGTGCCCGGTGCACAGGTACTCACCGGTAAGTGGATTGTCATCGGCCTTGATGGTCGGCGTAATTCTCCGAGAGTTGCTGAATGGCTCGCCGAGACTGCCCTGGCGAATGGCTTTCCCGTTTACATGGCGAGCCGCCCAACGCCAACACCTGCAATATCCTATTTCGCTACGCGACTGGTCGGAATTGATAATGTCGCCGGAATTCTGAATTGTACTGCGAGCCATAATCCTTCCGACTGGCAGGGAATAAAATTTAACCCGGCAGAAGGGTATCCAGCCCCGACACATTTGACTGATATCCTATCGGCCAGGGTAAACGAACTCCAGTTACTAGATGTAGATGTGCCTACTGCCAGCATTGATAAGGCGGAATCAGAGGAGAGATTCAAGAGATACGATCCTATCACGAAGTATTGGGATTGGATTCGGGCAAATGGAAATGAGAACCAAAGAATATCTGTTGATTTTGACCGAATTCAGCGTTATTTCAAGGACAAGTTGGTAGTAGTCGACGAAATGCATGGTGCGGGTAGAGGATACATGGGACATATCCTTGGTGAACTTGGTATTCCCCACAAGGTTATCCACGCCGAGCGTGACATTGATCTGGGTGATCTCGATTACGCAAATCCAGAATTACCATATATTAAGCCGTTGATGGTTACAGTAGAGCAAGAAGGGGCAATACTAGGACTCGGTTTAGATACAGATGCAGATCGTTTCGGAGTTGTGGATGTCGGAGGTGTCTACTACCGTCCAAACCAGATACTGGCAATGCTTGCCCACTATCTAGGTTATGAGCGCGAATTGGAAGGACGGATAGTTATTACTCAAACCGGCTTGCCCATGATCAATGAACTGGCCGGGAACTTCCCTAACATTGACAAACCAAAGCCGAATGTGATACCGGCGTATGTCGATCATGTGTTTTATAAACGTCGGGTTGGCGAAAGACAAGATATGATCTTTGAAAACGTGTACGTTGTCCCTGTTGGCATTAAATATATTGTTGAAATCCCTCGAATGGATGATGAATATAGACTGGTCCCCGAAGAGAAGCTGGGGACATCCTGGATGGACAAGCTTTTACTTGGGGGTGAAGAGAGTTCGGGACTAACAACACGAGGTCATGTTCCTGACAAGGATGGTGTTTGGGCGAACTTATTGATTATGGACATGATTGCTTACTACGGGAAGCCCTTATCAGAAATATGGAAGTCTGTAACAAGTTTTAACAATGGCTGGGCATCTTATGGTGGGCGAGTTGATGTTGATGCAAGTGATCGTGCAAAAGAGCGGTTAATCAGTTACTTTCTTGACACGTTTAAGGGAGTCAAACCCGGGGAAAAATCTCTGGCAGGATGTCCCATCCTATACGTAGGCGGAGTGAGATACGATCTTGTAGAAATACACCTTGCTGATAAGGCGGGACAAATCCGTAATTTCCTGCGAATCCGAGCATCGGGGACAGAACCAATTAACCGTGTTTACACGGAGACGGTCGATCCTGTCTTATGGCAAGAACTACAGGAAGTGGTACTTACCAAGCTTGACGAGTATACCATCGAAGAGATAAAGGAAGCCTATCGAATTGAACGAATTGCAGATATCCTCTCCACTACAGGCCCCGGTAACTGGGATCGCGTGTGGGAGACTGTAATAGAAAAAATTCAAAAAGAAGCCTGGGATGGTACAGAGTTAAAAGAGGCACTTGAATTTAAGCTTCCACATGCAGAGAACCGAAATCGAGAAGTCATCAAAGAGTGGTTGACACGCTTCGGTTAGTTTCAATGTGGAATGCTGGTGCATTTGATGAGCTTCTCGGCAAAAGGGAGAAGCTCATCTTCTGTTTAACTGAGGGATGTGCATAAATCTAGAGAGTGTTTCATAAATCAAGGTGAAGCCATTGGCGGATGCTGGCGACATAAACCATCGCTTCACCAGAGCGGACCGTATCAAATCAGCTTCAAGCGGCACCAGCGATTGTAAACACTGCGCTGTGCCCGTACGGACGAACTATCAGATCTATGGAGAGCATAGGGTTAATCCCTCGGCAAGGATGGCTACAGTTCGCCGAGGTGACGCGCCGCCCAGACCAGCCCGATCAGCGTTTTGCTATCGACGATCTGGTTAGTCAGCGCGAGTTGAAGCGCATCGTTGAAGGGCATGGGCGTAATCGTAATATCTTCGTCGATATCGCCCTTGCGTACCGAGGGACGCAGGCCCTGGGCGAGATAGATGGTAATGTATTCCGTCGTGTACGAAGCGGCAACGTAAAAGCCGCCCAATTCGGTAAGCGTCTCTGGAAACTGGCCGATTTCCTCCTGGAGTTCGCGGCGGGCGCAGGCTTCGCGTTCTTCGCCCGGTTCCAGGCCCCCGGCGGGGAGTTCGAGGAGCCGCTTGCGTGCCCCGGATCGGTACTGCTCCACGAGATAAACACGGCCCTGCTCGTCGATGGGCACCATCGCCACCGCGCCACCGTGATGGAGGATCTCGCGCTCGAACAGTTGGCCGCCCCGGTCGATTGTTTCGACATGGAGGTTGACAACACGCCCTTCATATATCGTTTCCTCGTGGACGACCTGTTCCTCAGTCATCGGGATAAGTCCTTTCGGTAAAAGTAAAAGGCTATTGGCGGTTGTCGCCAATAGCCCTGAAGATCAGATTTGGCAAATGCCGCCTATTCGGGAATATTCAGCACCTGCCCGACGACGATGGCGTCCGGGTTGGTGATCCCGTTATAGCTGGCGAGTTCTTCCCAGGTCAGCCCGTATTTCAAGGCAATGCGGTACAGATTCTCACCTGATGCGACTGTGTGAGTAGTTCCACCGCTCTGTGTAGAGGTGGAGGTATCATCACTGCTGGCTGATTCTGTGCTGCAACCGGGAATGGAAAGCACGGCCCCAACCTGAATCGCGTTCGGATCGGTGATGCCGTTCGCGTCGGCAAGCTGCTGGGTGGTCAAACCATATTTCAGGGCAATGCGGTACAGGTTCTCGCCCGATGCGACCGTGTGGGTGCAGTTCCCGCCGGAAGCCGCCGGTTCGGCAGTGGCCTCCGGTTCGGCGGCAGCTTCTCCCTCCGCTGCCGTTTCCTCGGTTGGCTCTTCGATTGCACCCTCAGACGGCTCTTCAGTGGCTTCTCCGGTTGGCTCCGGTTCAGGAGTGGGGGCCATAGCGGTCTGGGTGCCGAATACATCAGTCTGAGGCATTTCGGTTGGTTCAGGCAGTGCGGTTGTTTCCTGACCACCCCCCAGATTCGGGGTAGCAGTTGGGCCGACCGGAGTAAGGAGGGGAGCCTCGTTCGCCCCGGCCAGCGTGCAGCCAGACAGCAAGATCGCTGCTACCAATACCCCGGTGAGATAGGGTGCCATACGACGCACTAGAATGGTCATTTAATGCCTCCCAATGACATGAAACCAGGCGGAACTAACAGCACTATAGCATCGCTTGACAGGCTATGCAACTACCCTGATAAAGATTGGAGGGGCAAAACGGGATTTATTACCGGGAAGACAAAAAAGAGCAGGATTTTACCTGCTCGCATCGTGTGGATAAGTAGTCTGTCAGCGGGAATCAATCTAATCTCCGACGCCGTCCTCAATCGTCCGGCTCGTTCTCCTGCTGAACCATCAAATGCAGAAATTCCCCGGCAAAACGACACAGCAGCGACAAGATCGTCCGGTCTAAATCGTTGAAGGGCATACCATCCTGCTTGTTGATCACTTCGAGCACGCCCAGCACCCGGTTTCCCCCGTAGATTGGGGCGGCGAGAATCGCCCGTGTCTGGAAATCAATGGACTGGTCGATCCCGGCATAGAAGCGATCATCGGCGCGGGCGTTGTTTACAATGGTCGGCTGCTTGTTGGCGACGACCCAACCGGCCACACCTTTATCGGCAGGCATCCGCCGACCGGTTAGCTGCATCGCGTAGCGCCCTCTCGACAGGACGAATACCAGTTCGTTTGTGTCTTCGTCGAGGACGAGGAGAGACCCTTCCTGGGCGCGGATGACCGTCAGCCCGTTGTAGAGGATGCGGTCGAGGAGCGCAATGATATCCTCGCCGGGGTTGAAGGCGTCGATGGTTTCCATGATGGTCTGGATCGACTCGATATACTGCCGGAGGCTGTAGACTTCCTCTTTGAGGTCCACATTTTCGTCCTTCAGCCGGGCCAATTCCTGTTTGACATAACTGCTGACACCCATTGTCTGTTACCCTTATCTATAAAACTGGGACGATTGCTATAAGTATTCCATTGAAGCCAGTCTATCATTGGTTACCCGTTGGGGCAAGCAATTGTGTATAAAAAGAAATGGGCGGATGCCTCCGAAGTGGGCAGCAAGGGACTGTCCGGCATGGTACAATCGTGCCCGGTGGTGGAATCGATCATTTCTGTAGTTAGGGTGAGACCTTTATGCGATCCTGGCGACGCTGGCTTCTATTGATCCTGGGGCTGATTATCAGCGCGTTCTTTCTCTATTTAGCGCTGGATGGATTGAACCTAGACGCGGTGTGGCTTGATCTTAAAGGGGCCAACTACTGGTGGATCGTGCCTGGGGTGGCGATCTATTTTGTGGCAGTGTGGGCGCGGACCTGGCGCTGGCATTACCTGCTGAGGCCGATCAAAGCGGTCAAACTGGCGAGGCTGTTCCCGGTCGTGGTGATCGGCTATATGGGAAACAATGTGTATCCGTTCCGGGCCGGTGAAGTGATCCGCGCGTATGTACTGGAACGCAACGAGGATGTGAAGATCAGCGCTTCGCTGGCGACGATTGTCGTGGAGCGGCTGTTCGACGGGCTGGTGATGCTGATCTTCGTCTTCGTAGCGCTGCCTTTTGCGCCTGTGCCGCCACCCTATGATCGGATAGTGATCTGGATGACGGCGCTGTTCTTCGGTGCGCTGGCCGTTTTCATCTTGTTGGCGCTGAAGCCAGAATTTACCCGCCGACTGTACACAAGGGTTTTCGAGGCGATCCTGCCCGGCGGACAGGCCCGGGAGTTCACACTGACCCAGGCCGACCGTTTCCTCGACGGGCTGGCTTCGCTGCGCGGCCCGCGCGAGCTGCTGATGACGCTGGTTTCGTCGATGCTGATCTGGCTGACCGAGACGACGAAATACTGGTTCGTGATGCACGCCTTCAACTTCAAGGTGAGCTTCTTCGTGTTGATGTTGATGACGGCGGTGGTCAATCTGGCGACGACGATCCCCAGTTCGCCGGGCTACGTCGGGACGTTCGACGAGCCGGGGATCGAAATTCTAAAGGCGTTCGGGGTGGGGGAGAATATCGCCGCTGCCTACACGCTGGTGCTGCACGCGGCTTTGTGGCTTCCGATCACCCTGCTCGGTTTTTACTATATGGTGCGCCAGGGGATCAAGTGGCGTGATTTCTCGCGTGCCGCAGAGATGATGCAGCCCGTCGAATCTGAGTAAGCCTGAACACCTGATTATCATTTGAACAAGGGACAATCGAAATGCGAATTGCCATTATTGGAGCAGGGGCAGCCGGACTCGCGGCGGCCTATGACCTGGCGGGGCAGGGCCACGAGGTCGTCGTCTACGAAAGCGGCCCGGTCGTCGGCGGGCTGGCGGCAGGCTTTACCGATCCTGCCTGGGAGTGGTCGCTGGAGAAGTTCTACCATCACTGGTTCTATACCGACCGTGACGTGCTGGGGCTGATCGACGAGATAGGCCACGCCGACAAAGTCCGTTTCTACAGCCCCAGGACGAGCCTGTGGCACGAAAAAGGGATTTACCCGCTGGATGCCCCGGTGGTCAAGAGCGCGTTGATCTCGCGCGTCGTCAACGTCCTGCGGCTGCCCGACCTGTCGTTGATCGATAAGATCAGGTTTGGGCTGGTCGGGGTGATCCTGAAACTGTATCCAAACGGGCTTACCCTGGAAAAATACACCGCCGACGAGTGGCTCCCGCGTTGGACGGGTAAGGCCGCCCACGAAATGATCTGGCGGCCACTGCTGATCGGTAAGTTCGGCCCGCTGTACGACCAGGTCAATATGGCCTGGATGTGGGCGCGGGCCTACAAGCGAACCGCGCAGTTGGGTACCTATGTCGGTGGGTTTCAGGTTATGCTGGACGACCTGGCCGAAGCGGTGGTCAGCCGGGGCGGGAAAATCGTTCTGAACAGCCCGGTCGAGCGGGTCGCGCCGGACGCATCGGGCGGCCTCGCGGTCAGCGTGAACGGCAGCCGGGAGCACTTCGACCGGGTGATGAGCACGACATCGCCCAATGTGCTGCTGAAGCTCGTCCCCGATCTGCCTGAAGACTACGCCCGACAAGTCGGCGCTTTGCGCAGCCTGGGGTCGCTGGCGCTGATCCTGGCGCTCGACCGGCAGTTGATGACCGATGGGACCTACTGGCTGAATCTGCCAGCCAGAAGCCCGGTCAAGCAGGATAACCCCTTCCCGTTCCTGGCTTTAGTCGAGCATACCAACTACCTCTCGACCGAGTATTACGGCGGCGACCACATCGTCTACCTGGGGGATTACCTGCCGGTCGATCACGAACATTTTCGGATGGGTGAGGCGGAACTCACCGAACGTTTTCTGGCTTCGCTCAAACAGGTCAACCCGGATTTCTCGCCGGATTGGATCCGCAAGCAGTGGCTATTCCGCGCACCGTACAGCCAGCCGGTGCCTTTTGTAAATCACTCGCAGAATATACCCGACATCCGCACGCCAATCGAGGGACTCTACTTCGTTTCGATGAGCCAGGTCTATCCCTGGGATCGGGGGACGAACTACGCGGTCGAACTGGCCCGCCGGGCAGCGCGGAGGATGATCGGGGACGGCGGCGGTAAATAAAAACTGATGCCAAAACAGGCATCAGTTAGGGTTAGACAATAAGCGGGTAAGGGGACTCGAACCCCTGACATTCAGCTTGGGAAGCTGACGTTCTACCACTGAACTATACCCGCAGTGGAGTCAATTATACAGCTTTCTCGATTGTTCGCAATGACTGCGCCCGGCTTCGGCAGACGGCATTCAGGTTCGCGCGACCGAGTTTTCTCCCCCATAGGGATGGGCGACAAAACCATCTGCCTCGTCGTCGTTGAGCCACTGGCTGCCGTTAATGAAATATCGGAACTGGTATTCTTTGCCAGCATCGAGTTTCAGTTCAGCCTTCCAACGACCGTCTTTCAACTGTTCCATTGGTGTGGCCGCTTTATCCCACTGGTTGAAATCGCCAACAACGTAGGCCGTCCTCACCTCTGCCGATTTAGGTAGATAGAAGGCCACTTTACAAATAGCCTCGTTTGATAAATAGCGTTTCGTAAGCATACGGTTTGCGGCTCCCTTCAATCTGTAATCTAACTATTGATTTGACAGGTTCACCAAACCACCAGGTTCGAACGAAACTCATTGTATGATTTAGGCGCTAATGCTGCAAGATTTTACTCAGGAACATTTGAAGGCGGTCGCTTTCTGGATTAGTAAAGAGCACTTCTGGCGGGGCCTGCTCGATGATCTGCCCGAAATCCATAAAGACGATCCGGTCGGCGGCGGCCCGTGCGAATCCCATCTCATGGGTGACGACAACCATTGTCATACCGCCTTCGGCCAGTTCGAGCATGACATCCAGCACCTCTTTGATCATCTCAGGGTCGAGGGCGGAAGTGGGTTCGTCGAACATCATGATTTTGGGATTCATAGCGAGCGCGCGGGCAATCGCGACGCGCTGCTGCTGCCCGCCTGAAAGCTGCGCCGGGTACTTGCCGGCCTGTTCGGGGATGCCGACACGTTCGAGCTGCTGCATGGCTGTTTGTTCGGCGGTGTCCTTCGAGCGTTTCCGAACAACCCGCTGGGCAAGAGCGATATTCTCCAAAACGGTCAGGTGAGGGAAGAGATTAAAGAGTTGAAACACCATCCCAACTTCGGTTCGTACTTCGTTGATATTGCGGGCCGTCGTCAGCGGGATGCCGTCGACGATGATATTGCCCTCGTCAAAGACTTCCAGGTGATTGATGCAGCGCAGCAGGGTGCTTTTCCCCGATCCGCTGGGGCCGATGATGGTCACCACTTCGCCGGGCATGATATCGAGTGATACACCATGCAGCGCGGAAGTCCGGCCAAAGCGTTTGTGAACATTTTGAATTTGAATAATTGGATCGGTCATAGTCATTCCACCTATTGGGCAAAGTGCCTAACGGCTTTCGGGCAGTTTCGAGCGTTTTTCGACGACGCGTGTCATGGCCGAGAGGAAAAGAGTCATTATCAGGTAGAGAATTGCCACCGAGTTATAGCCCTCGAAAGCGCGGAAGGTTCGTGAGACAAACAGGCGACCCTGCTGCAGAAGGTCGGGGAGAGCCAGCACCGAGATCAGCGCCGAGTCTTTCAGCATGGCGATGAAGTCGTTGCCCAAAGGCGGGAGAATAACGCGGACTGCCTGGGGGAGGACGATGTGCCTCATCGCCTGGAAATAATTCATACCCAGGCTGCGCGCCGCCTCCATTTGCCCTTTGTGGATCGATTCGATCCCTGCCCGGAAGACTTCTGCTTCATAGGCTCCATAGCCAAAGGCGAGGCCGATTACAGCTTCTTGAATATCGGTCAGGCTGATGCCAAAAGTATCCCTGATCCAGGGGGAGATGACAAACCCGGCATACAGCAGGATCACCAGGAGAGGTACGCCGCGAACGACTTCGACGTAAATGGTGGAAACGGCGAATAGAACCGGGTTTTTCGAAATGCGCATCAATCCAAAAACAAGGCCGAGGGCAAGGGAAAGCGCAAAGCTCAGGAAAGTGGCCTTGAGCGTCAGGAAAATACCTTCGTTGCATGCGCGTAGATTGTTAACGGCGCATACAGCCGGTTCACGGAGAAGTTCCTGCTTGATCTCGTCCACCTGGACAGCGACTATCGTGCCATCATCTATCCGGACAGAAGCTACCTGATCGGTTTCGTCAACCAACATGCCGGTGACAATGTCACCGTCTTCCAGGCGAAAAGAAACGGTGGTTTTGTCATGGGTGATCAGGTGTGGATCGTCAGTCAGGAAGCGGATTGCTTCGATGTAGAGGGCAGAGGTGAGCACGCTGTAGCCGATAGCGACACCGGCGATGCCAATGATAATGGCCCACCAGGGCAGGCCAGAAAGAGAAGTTATGGCCCGCTCGAAGGATGATTTACGGGGTGTTTGGACGGTATCTGACATAAACTGAACCTTTCCCACCATACAGGGGTTCCGGGGCGTTTGCCCCGGAACCCACTCTTCAACAGGTTAAAACTGATTAACCCGGGCGAGGCTACTCAACGCCAAAGTACTTGTTGTAGAGTTCGTCGTAGGTGCCATCGGCTTTGATAGCCGCCAACCCCTCGTTGAGCGACTCAAGCAGGTCGGGCAGTTCCTTCCGAACGGCCATGCCGTAGAGTTCGTCGGTGAAAGGCTCGCCGACCAGCGTCACGCCGAATTCCGGGTTGCTGCGGATGACATCGGCGGAAACGGGGCCGTCGTTGACAACCGCGTCAACGCTGCCATTCGCCAGCGCCTGGAATGCCTGGGTGATCTCGTCGTAGCGTGCGACTTCTACGCCATCGATCTCTGATGCGGCGATGTCACCGGTGGTGCCAAGCTGGACACCGACCGTCAGACCGGGGAGATCATCCTCCGACTGGACAGAATCGGCATCTTCAATTCGAACGGCGATCATCTGGCCGGCATTGAAGTAGGGGTCGGTGAAGTTGACGGTTTCCTTGCGCTCCTCGGTGATAGTCGCCGCCGAGATAACCATATCAAACTCGCCCGATGCCAGCGCGACGAAAATACCGTCCCAGCGGGTGTTAACGATTTCTACTGTGAAGCCCTGTTTTTCAGCAATTGCGTTGATGATATCGACGTCAAAGCCGGTGATATTGCCGTCTTCGTCGACATACTCGAAGGGTGGATACTCGGCATTCGTACCCACGACTACGGCATCGGATTTCTTACCGCCGCCGCAAGCTACGAGCGACAATGCGACGATGGCAAGGACGACTAAGGCCAATAACTTGGTTCTCTTCATGAGTTCTTTCTCCTGCTCCTTTTTGGGATATATACTGTTGATCTCCAGTCCGGTGGTTGCCAATCATGAATGAAAGACACTTTCGATGTCTAAGCCGTTTATACGCGCTAAACTGAACCAGTAACTGGAGCAACTTCAGACGAGTATAAGTTGCTAGTTTTAGCTTGTCAATACGACGTAAACCGTGTAACTTAACAGGCTAACGGGGGTTTGTGTTTTGTAGAGGCCCACTCGCGGCAAAACTACCCGGTTGGGTATTATCCTTTCTTCTTAGCATGAGGTCAACGTTTCCATGGGAATCGAAAAGAGCGAGCAGTTAGATATTTTTGAAAAAGCAAGAAACTTTACCCGCGCCAGAGACGCGAGGGCAGAAGGTTGGTATCCATACTTCATTCCCTTCGAGGACTCAGAGGGAACGACCGTCAAATACCAGGGGCGCGAGCTTATTATGCTTGGGTCAAACAACTACCTGGGTTTGACTTCCCACCCGGATGTCGTCGAGGCTTCGGCGAAGGCGGTGCGGCGCTTCGGTACGAGCTGCACCGGTTCCCGCTTCCTGAACGGTACATTGGCGCTGCATCACGAACTTGAAGGTCGGCTTGCCAGCTTTGTCGGGAAAGAGGCCGCGCTGGTATTCAGCACCGGCTACCAGACCAACGTCGGCACCATCTCGGCGGTCGTCGGACGCGGCGATGTCGTCATCACCGACAAGGAAGACCACGCCAGCATCATCGACGGCTGTATGCTGGCGATGGGCGAGATGAAGCGTTTCAAGCACAACGATGTCGAAGACCTGGACCGGGTGCTGGGCCAGATTCCGGACGATGTTGGAATGCTGGTAGTCGTCGACGGGGTCTACAGTGCAGGCGGCGACATCGCGCCGCTTCCCGATCTGATCAGGGTTTGCCATAAGCATGGGGCGCGCCTGATGGTCGACGATGCGCACAGCGTCGGCGTGTTGGGGAAGGGACGGGGCACGGCGGCCCACTTTGGCGTCACCGACGATGTCGACCTGATCATGGGGACGTTCAGCAAGTCGTTCGCGTCGATTGGGGGTTTTATCGCGGGAGACGCGGTTGTTGTTGACTATATTAAACATCATGCACGGGCAATGATTTTCAGCGCCAGTCTTCCGGCGGGCAACGTTGCCGCCGTCTTAGCCGCGCTGGACGTCATCGAGAACAATCCTGACTACGTGCAGCAGGTCTGGGACAATGCCAATTTCATGAAAAAAGGGCTGGCGGAACTGGGGTTCAATATCGGGAACAGCGAGACGACGGTTATCCCGATCATCATCGGCGACGACATGCGTGCGATTATGTTCTGGCGGGCGCTGTTCGAGGCCGGTTTGTATACGAATGTATTCATCCCGCCCGCCGTTCCGCCGAACAAATCGTCGCTGCGCACCAGTTACATGGCTACGCATACCAGGGAACAGCTCCAGCAGGCGCTGGATATCCTCGAAAAAGTCGGCAAAGAGTGTGAAATCATCTAGGGGTTGTCAGTAAAGCACCGGTGCTTTGTCAATGCTTTCGCCAAAATCATCCGGTGCTTTTGAGCCTGGCGAGAGCAGCCTGATCCAGGCGCAAACGAATCAAAACCCGGTACGGGAAACCCTGGGCCAATTTCAACGGCCAGCCAATTCGCCTGTGCGCTGCCATGCCGTCGAAATTGTGAAAGATATTGTCAAGTCTCCTCCCCCCTATACGATCCTGAGGACAGGGCTTGATCATTCTCCATAGGCCAAGCGCATTCCCGGCGCTAAAGCGCCAAGCTCAAGTGCTCTGGGCGACCGCAAGAGTCGCCCTACAGCCGATCTCTTTGTGAGACAGCAGCCAGAAATGGCGACAGACAGGACAGAAAGCCCAAAAACCGACTTAACAAAGCACCAGGGCAGGTGCTTCATAGCATCACTTTCTATTGGCAAGGCTGCCTCATTTTCCGAGAATGATAAAGCCCCCCCTTTTATTTCGAGTAGCCGTAAATTGATTTTGGCGTAAAATACTTACAAACCCTATCCGACGACGAGCAAAGCAGATGAATGGGATAGGGTCTTTAACCCGTATACTATTCATACGAAGGGGCCAGCGATGGCAGAAGCCTCCCCCACCAGTTCGAACGAGATAACGGCCAAACTGGCAGGTGCCCGACAGACCCTCGACCTCCTAAAAAACCAGGTCAAGGCCGGTGACATCGACGCCACGTATTGGGTCACCCGGCTTGGCGACATCAACGATCTGCTCGAACTGCTCACCGAAGAATACAAAGCCAGCGATCAACAGCGGCGGCTCGCCGCACTATACGAGGTAAGTAAGGCCCTGGGAACCTCGCTCGACCTGGATCAGGTCCTGAACCAGACGATGGACGCGATCATCCAGCTTACCAACGCCGAGCGCGGCTTCCTCATGCTGATCGGCGACGACAAAGGGCTTGCGATCAAGATCGCGCGCAACATGGATCAGGAATCGCTGGACGAGGACGAGTTCGCCATCAGCCGCAGCGTCATCGAGATAGTCGTCAAAACCGGTGAGCAGGTCGTGACCACCAACGCCAGCAGCGACCCGCGCTTTTCCGCCCAGGCGAGTGTGATCGTCCACAAACTGCGGTCCATACAATGTGTGCCTCTCAAGGCACGCGGCGAGATGATCGGCGTGATTTATGTCGACAATCGGCTCAAGAGCGGGGCTTTCGACGAAGACGACCTAGACATGCTGACCGCATTCGCTACCCAGGCGGCGATGGCAATCGAGAACGCCCGTCTGTTCACACGCACCGACGCAGCACTGGCGCAGCGTGTCGAAGAGTTACAGCGGCTGCAAAAAATCGACCAACAGCTCAACGAGACATTGGATTTCAGCCGGGTGATGGGGCTGACCCTTGAATGGGCGGTCAAGGTCACCCAGACCAATAACGGGGCAATCGCCATCATCGATCTCGACGAAGGGAAAACACGGGTTATCGCCGAACACGGGAAAACGCCGACCGAAGTATCGGCTACCCTCCATGACAGCCAGGTGATCAACTCGGAAGGCACCCTGACCGTTCCTATCCAGCGGGAAGGGCGTGTCATTGGCGTCATTGCCCTGGGGCGGGATGATGGCGCTGTCTTCACACCTGACGACCAGTCATTCGTCCTTCGCCTAGCCGATCATGCCGCGATCTCGATTGAGAACGCCCGCCTGTATGAAGCGGTCAAGAACGCCAACGACGCCAAAACCGAATTCGTTTCGGTGATGACCCACGAACTGCGCGTTCCGATGACTTCGATCAAAGGCTATGCCGAAATGATCGAGATGATGGGATCGCTGACCGACCAGCAGAAAAACTTCCTCGAAATCATTCGCAGCAACGTCATCAGGATGAGCAACCTGGTCAGCGACCTGAGTGATATCTCCCGGCTGGAAAGCCAACGCCTGAAGGTCGAGATCGCCGAAGATGTCAGCATCCAGAAAGCCCTTGACGAGGTGCTTATGACAATGCAGGCTGACATCAATGGCCGTGAACACACACTCGACGTAAAAATCCCCGACGATCTCCCGGGCGTCGAAGTCGATCCACAGCGGTTGAACCAGATATTGACCAACCTGGTCAGTAATGCATGCAAGTACACACCGGAGGGGGGAACGATCACCATCCGGGCAGGCTCTGATGCAGGCTTTGTCAGAGTCGAAGTGGAAGACACCGGCATCGGCATGACTCCAGAAGAAGTAAGTAACCTGTTCACGAAATTCTGGCGGGCAGAAGACCGGTATGTCCGCGAGCAGCAGGGGACCGGGCTTGGCCTTGCCATTGCCAGGAATCTCGTCGAAATACATGGCGGCGAAATGACCGTCAAGAGCGAGAAGGAAAAAGGAACAATATTCACGTTCACATTACCGCTGAGTGAGTAGACCAGCTATGACACGCACAGGAAACCAGGGGCCATATCCCCGTCAAAAACTACTGATTTACCGTCGATTCGCAAGGCGTTGGCGAATCGGGCCGCTGCTTACTGCGGTGATGGGCGGGCTGCTTTACGGGATGGCCTGGCTTACCGATAAAAACCTCCTCCGTTCCGCCAATGTCGATTTCCTCCAGATGTTGTGGGGCAACCGGATATATATCCTGGGGCTGATCGGTTTCAGCCTGGTTCTATATGTATTGATCGTGGGCATCGGGCGATCCAGCTTCGTCGAAATCCGCCCGCAGGCGCTGCGTGTCCGGGCCGGAATGGTCACCTCCGATATTTCCTACGGGCGCATCCGCCAGATACGGCTGGTTCAGTTGGCGTCGGTCTATCCGCCCGACTCACTGCGTGCGGGTGATTGGGCCACGCTGAAGCCTTTTATAGATATGTCCTGCACCGCCGTCGATCTCCGATCCTGGCCGAAGCTGCCCCTGAAGCGACTGTGGCACAAGTTCATGTTCACCCGGGATGGCATCAGCCTGCTCTTTATCGTCGAAGATGCGATGGTATTGAACCAGCAGATTGACAGCGCGATAGCGGCGCGTCAGGCCCGATTGAGTAAAACACAGCGAGGCTACCAGGACCCGGTCGAGCGCGCGGCTGAAATGGCCCGCAAGAAGCGGATATAAATCCACACAACCCCTGAAAACAAAAAACCGGGACGCCGTTTTCTTTTGCGTCCCGGTTTTGTTTATGAAGTTTTGACTATGACAGATAGTCGCGCAAGTTGACCGCCAGCCGGGGATGGCGCAGGCGGCGCAGCGCTTCTTTTTCCAACTGCCTGATCCGCTCGCGGGAGAGGCCAAACTTATTGGCGATCTCTTCGAGCGTGTGCTGTTCGCCGCCCCCAAGCCCAAACCGCAAACGCAGAATATGCGCCTGGCGCGGCGTAAGCTCAGAAAGCACCTCTTCTATCGTCTCTTGAAGCAGGTGATGGGCGGCGGCTTCGGCAGGCTCCGGTGTATCCTGGTCTTCGATGAAGTCCCCGAATTCACTGTCGCCGTCATCACCGACCGGGCGCTCAAGCGCAATCGCGTGCTGGCTGGCGTCCATCATCCCCCGGACGCTTTCCGCCGGGAGGTTCATCTCTTCGGCGATCTCCTCCGGGGTTGGACGGCGGCCAAGCTCCTGTTCGAGAACCTGCGCGGTGCGGTACATCTGCCGGATGCGCTCGGTCATATGAAGCGGGATGCGGATCGTGCGCGTTTTCTGCGCCAACGCGCGCGTGATCGCCTGGCGAATCCACCAGGTTGCATACGTGCTGAAACGGTTCCCGCGCGTGTAGTCATACTTGTCGACCGCCCGCATCAGGCCGACATTGCCCTCCTGGATCAAATCCGGGAACGGTAAACCCTGCCCCATATAGCGCTTGGCGATGCTGACGACCAGCCGCGTGTTGGCCCGCCCAAGATGCTCGCGCGCCTCCTGAGCCTGTTCGATTTGCAGGATCAGTTCGGCCCGCTCAGAGACGGACAGCGCATCGGTATCTTCCAGCATCTTCCGGGCCATATTCCCGATCTCGATGCTTTTGGCGAGGTCGATTTCCTCTCCAGCGGTCAGCAAGGGTTCTTGTGCCATCTGGCGGAAATACAGGCCAACCGGGTCGTCAGCAGAGACAGCATTGATATCTGCCAATGGCTCCTCAGGTTCTCCATCTTCGGGAGGTTCTTCGTCTTCCAACTTCAAATCCAGCAAGCTCGCTTCCTCGCCTTTTGAGTTGCGAACTTCGATTCCTACTTCGTCAAGGTCTTCCAGGAGAGTATCAATAGATGTCTCATCAAGGTCCTCTGCCATGACCTCGACTAAATCCTCATAGGTTATGAACCCACGAATTTCCGAACGAGCCAGTAATTCCTGAATCACATCGCTACGGGAATCATCGTAGGCGTGAGTCATCGACTGCACCCCGTCGATCATTTCTTCCATGTAGCCTTTCAACCACCTCTACAATAGTTTTTGCCAGAAGGCAAGTCTTGTTATTTTAGCATAACCTCAGGCTGGCTTCAAGAGCCTGGGAACGCTTTCGAACTCAACTGACCTTGCTGATCATCCCCGTGTGTTACATAACCTTGATTCCATTTTACTCTTTCTGGAGCACAAATGGAACCACCCAGCGCCTTTTTTGATCACTCCAGCACCGGCTCCTATTGGCCGACAGTGGGAATGATCTGAGTGGACAGCGGCAGTCGTTACACACAGGCGTATAAATAAACAATAGTGCAGGCCACTTGATCAACCTGCACCTTTACTATTATACACACCTTGTCAAGCCCCTTTGAACCTGACAGGGAATTATTCAATTTACCTACGCTAAACGGGTGATTCCAAACCGCCGATCCGCCGGGTGCTCACGTGGAGACGGCGAATTCCCCGTGTTCGTCTTCGTGTTCCTCAAGCCAGCGCGTGCAGGCGATTGCCGCCGCCGCTGCCTGCCCCACCGATGTCGCCACCTGCCGCCAGACCGGGTCCTGGATTTCACCGGCGGCAAAGACTCCAGGCACGCTGGTCTGCATCCGGGCGTCGGTGATCAAATATCCCTGGGCATTCATTTCCAGCCGACCCTTGAAGAGCGCCGAGTTCGGGTAGTGCCCGATGAATATGAATACCCCGTCGGTTTCGAGCTGCTCGACTTCACCGGTCTTTACATTCCTGACCTTCACCTCGGTGACTTTTTCACCGCCGACGATCTCGTCGACGACCGTATCCCAGATGAACGACATCTTCTCATTGTTTCTGGCCCGATTCTGGAGAAAAGCACCGGCCCGCAGTTCATCACGCCGGTGGATGACACGCACGCCCGTCGCAAATTTGGTCAGGAACAGACCTTCTTCGAGCGCGCTGTCGCCGCCACCGACGACGACCACGTCCTTGCCCCTGAAAAAGAACCCGTCACACGTTCCGCAGTAGCTCACGCCCCGGCCAATATACTCCTCCTCGCCGGGAACGCCCAGCCGACGGAGAGAAGCCCCAACGGTGATAATCACCGCGAGCGCCCGGTAAGTCTTCGAGGCAGTCTTGACCGTGAACGGCGGCCCGTTGGCGAAATCCACTTCGGTGACCAGATCGTATTCAATGCGCGCGCCGAAACGCTCCGCGTGCTGCTTAAACTGCTCGACCATCTCCGCCCCGGTCAGGCCGTCGGGGAAGCCGGGATAGTTCTCCACCTCGGCGGTGAGCGACACCTGCCCGCCGATCTGATCCCCGGCGATCACCAGCGGGTTGAGATCGGCGCGGGCCGTGTACAACGCCGCCGTCAACCCGGCTGGCCCGGAGCCAATGACGATCACTTTCTCGACAGCCATTCTTTTTTCTCCAGAACTTACAATTACAGAAATAGCCCGGACATCCCAGGTGCTTCAGCCCTGGGATGGATAGGGCTTCCTTCTTTCGGCTTTAGCCAGATTTTTAGAACGTTTGTATGTATAGCTTCTTCATAGTACAATCTACGCAGAGTGAAATATGCGTAAAACGTTCAAATATCGACTGTTCCCCACAAAGGCACAGAGAACAAAACTGAATAACACCCTTGAGCAATGCCGGTGGGTTTATAACGAAACGCTTGGGAAGCGCAAGGCGCTTTATGAGGCCGAGGGAAAAGCACTCAGCCTCTACGATACCAACCGGCTGCTCCCCGTCTGGAAGGCTGAACGCCCTGAACTCAAAACCGTTCATTCTCAAGTGTTGCAGAATGTTTAGGAGCGCGTTGATCTGGCTTTCAAAGCATTCTTTCGGCGGGTGAAAGCTGGTGAGACGCCGGGGTTCCCCCGCTTCAAAGGGTTTGGTCGATATGACAGTTTCACCTTCAAACAATCCGGCTTTTCTATCCGTGACAACTCCCGACTTCGACTTTCCAAGATCGGCGATATTAAGATTAAATTGCATCGCCCGATTGAGGGAGAGATTAAAACCTTGACTGTCCAGCGTGACAGGCTTGGTAACTGGTATGCTTGTTTTTCCTGCACCGTTGAACCAAAGACGCTGCCTCCCACAGACAAGGTTGTCGGCATTGACCTGGGCCTGACCACCTTTGGGCAGCTGTCTGATGGGGAGAAAATCGACCGGCAGAGATGGTTTAAGCGAGACGAAAAGGACTTGAAACGCATCCAGCGCAAAGTCTCTGTCTTGCCCCAGGGAAGCCCTGAACGGCGCAAAGCAGTTCTTGCCCTGAACCACGTCCATCAACGCATTGCCAACCGGCGCAAGGACTTTGCCCACAAGGAAAGCCGAAAACTGGTTGAGAACTATCAGATCATCGTATTTGAAGATCTGGACATCGTTGGGATGCAATCTAAGGGCAAAAAGACCATCAACAAAGGCCTGGCCGATGTGTCCTGGAATCAATTCGTACAAAGCACAGCCGCCAAAGCGGAAGAAGCTGGGCGAAGTGTGGTATTGGTTGATCCCAAGAACACCACACAACTTTGTTCTGGCTGTGGTCAGATTGTCAAAAAAGAATTGCATCAACGTCTACACGCCTGTCCTCATTGTGGTCTCGAGCTGTCGAGAGACCTGAATGCTTCGATAAATATTTTGGCTCGCGGGCTGGCGAGCCTTGGCCTTCGGGCCATAGAAGCCCACCTGCTTTAGCGGTGGGAGCAGTCATTCATAGAGAGCATAATCATCCCGGAAGCGTGCCCGCTCGCCGGGCATCAGGGGCGGCACTCACCGGGGAATATCTCGATAGATCGAAAAAGGTAAATGGATAAAATCACGAACATCGCGCCGGTTGGCGCGAT
>DAOUES010000202.1:0-2312 GCA_034430335.1 Anaerolineae bacterium
CACGACATCGACACCGGCCCGGATGGAAAGGTGTATGTGGCCGATACGAACAATCACCGGGTGGCAATCTTCGACGCGGACGGCAGCCTGATCGGATCGCTGGGCAGGCAGGGCTACGCGCCGACCGAGGACGTACTCAACGAACCCTGGGGCGTGGCAGTCGACAAGGATGGCAATGTCTTCGTAGCCGACACGTGGAATCACCGGGTGGTGGTCTACAATGCGGCGGGCAAATACGTCACCACCTGGGGGATCGAAGGGCCGAACGAACTGGAAAACGTGTACGCTTTCTGGGGGCCGCGCGGGATCGAGGTTGACGATCAGGGCCTGGTCTATGTTTCGGATACGGGGAACAAGCGTGTGCTCGTCTTCACCGGCGAGGGCGACTATGTCAGAACCATAGGCAGCGGGGGGACGCTCGAGGGTCAACTGGACGAACCGGTCGGGATCGCGCAGGGCAACGACGGGCTGCTGTATATCGCCGATACGTGGAACCAGCGGATTTCGGTGTTTTCGACGAACGGGCTGTTCGTCCGGCAGTGGCCGGTCGAAGCGTGGTACGCACAGAGCATCGAACGGCCCTACCTGGATATGGACGAGGGGGGGAATCTCTTCGTGACCGATCCGGAAGCGTCACGGGTGATCGTGTTCGACAACCTGGGCAATTACCGGTACAGCTTCGGCGATTTTTCGATGGCCGAGATCGCCGGGGCGGTTGCGGCGGACAACGAGGGCGGCATCTACGTTATCGATACAGAACAGGGAGTCATCCTCAAGCTGGCGGCCCCGGTGGGGGGTCAGTAGGATTGGCGAAGGCCGCCTGCTGGGGGCGAGTATACCGCCCGAATACGGCGACGATCCACCCCCTCTGGCTCCTGCGGAGCCATCTCCCCGGCCCCCTTCGCCGCTTCGCGGCACTTCCCCCAGAGGGGGCAGTTTGGGGGCGATCAAGGCGTTCTCGATTTTGTGCGTGAGGGCTACCCCCCTCTGTCGCTACGCGACATCTCCCCCCACTGGGGGGCGATCATGTTACCGGACTGTTTGCTCAACGCTACGGCACGAGTTCGTCGGCGAGAGCGCGCAGCTTGCGGATGTTCCCGGTGGGCGTCGTGACAAGGGTCACGCAGCCGGTGCCGAGTATCCAGCGCCTGCCCCCGGTCTGCTCAAAAGCATCACGCGCCTGAGCGAGCGCCTGAGCGGGGTCTTCCTGATGCAGCACGTCACGGCTGACACCGCCGCTGGCCGCACCTTTGATCATCTTCAAGCCTGCCTTAAGTTCAGGGTTTGCATCCCGATCATGCCAGTTGACGATCTGGACAGGATAGTCGGCGGTCTGCTTAAACATCACATTCGGCCCATGCTGGTGGAGCATGTTGCACCAGAGATCGTTAGCCGCCGATAGAATTTGCAGGTCATAGGGACGGCCAAAAACCTCGTATTCAGCCTCGCTCATGAGATGATAATTGGCATGCTGGACGGCAAAGAAAACACCGGAAATCCCGCGCTGCTTCGCCTCGTGGATAAAGCGGACAGCCGTATCGGCGATGGTCTGCAACGCATAGTGAACCTGACCCGCATTCTGGCGGACGTGGAGGTTCAATACTTCCTGACCGGCCAGGTTTTTGGCCTGAGAAAGCGGGTTAAAGATCGTCTGGATATAGGGAACTTCATCGCCGAAGGTTTTCTGTAGAATCTCAAGGCAGCGAAGCTGCCTGCCCAATGCACCACTCAGCGGATCAAGCACCTTCAACGACAGCCAATCCTCCGGTTTCCTGACAATGCGCCGGGTATAGGTTCGGGTACCCTCCAACGAGCCGTCCCAACGGTCTTCCACGCCCCAATCCGTGATACAAAAACTGCTGGACGGAGAGACTTTGACCAAATCCCAATCGTATTCGCGCTGAAAGGCAACGTGGGCCGCTGCCTGATCGTCAGCGCGTTGATCATCTCCGGGCCAGTGCCGCCAGAGCGCAACCGGAACGCGGTCGACAGGTTCGCCTTTGATAGCCGCTGCAAGTCTTTCTCGTTTATTCATCGAATTCCGCCTGCTTGTGGGATTGCTAATCCAGCCATGATGCCGGAGCCTGTTTAGAGTCAACCAGAATCAATTATACCACCGAGTGAGACAAAACCATGACGGCTTTCAGACGCTATCATGCATCTGCCGGCGAATCACTCAGTTTTAGAACCGTGCGGGTGATATCGGCGGAGAGGGGATCAAGATCAAGAAGACTCAGCAGTAAATCCGGGCGGCCTGTTCCCAACTGCTGGGACACCGCGAGTTCACAGCGGATACAGAGTTCGTCTGCCAG
>DAOUES010000203.1:0-4136 GCA_034430335.1 Anaerolineae bacterium
CAGGCCTTTGTGAGAAGGAAATTGTCAGTAAGGTCTGGAAAATGTCCGTCGTCAACCTCCTCGAACATGTCGTACTGCTCTCTCTGGCCTGTTTGTTCACCTATGTGCTGTAGCGTCAACACCAGGAACGGTTGGAAAAGCTGTGGGAAGAAACCAAGAAAGGATCTCGAATACCCCGAAAGTGGAAACCCAAGTCACCAACTGATTGCCCGGCGTGCCAATCGGGTCTTCAACTGGCCATCCGACCCATCAAACGCGATGTGAAGCCTTGGGGCGAATGCAAAAGCAGCCGTGGGCGAAGGAGAAACGTATCAAGACCGGGGGACACGCCTGCCCCAATCCACAGTGTCGCTACTTCGGTATCACCGATGAAGCAGTTCATGCTCTGATGGGCAATGGCAAACGTGGCAAAAGGAAGGATATCCAGACCTTCAAGTGCCAATGCTGCCAGGCCAGTTTCAGTTCCCGACGCAGCACACCGCTCTATCACCTGAAAACCCATTCTGACCGGGTCGAGATGTGCCTGTGGCTGCTTGCTGAGGGCATGGATATATCCGTGTTGGTCCGGTTCACCGGTCATGTCGATGCCACGCTTGCTCGTTGGCTGACATGGGCTGGGTTGCACAGCGAAAACCTGCATTCCCTGTTGTTTGTCCAGTTGAATGTTGCTTACCTTCAACTTGATGAGTTGTTCGCGCCAGTGGCGGGCAACAAACGGAAGAGTTGGTTGTGGGTGGCCATCGAACCGGTGGCCAAGATCATTCCAGGTATTCACCTTGGTGGTCGGACCAACGATGATGCCTACCATTTCCTCCACAACCTCAAGCTGTACCTGACCGAGACCTGTATTCCAGCCATTACCTCCGATGGTCTCCGCGCATACTTCTTCGCCATTACCGCTCACTTCGGTCAATGGGTGGGTTCCACCTGGGTGGTGAGCAATATGCTGGCATATGGTCAACTGGTCAAGCGTCGCAACAAGAAGAAGGGTGATGGCAAGCCTTACACTATCAGGCGCATGAAATGGGGGAAGCGCTGGCAGTTGTTCCAGACCTTGAAGGGATTGGGCTTCAGAGAAACCATTCAAACGGCCTTCATTGAGCGCATCAATCTCACCATCCGCCAGGGGATCGCACCACTCAGCCGCCGAACCTGGTCGCTGGCTAAGTCGCAGCAAAGCCTGCTGATCCACGTTCATTGGTGGCGGGGATTCTATCACTTTGCTCGTCCGCACCAGTCATTGCGGACGAAGGTTCCTGGCCTGAAGCGCCGCTACCGGGAGCGTACACCGGCGATGGCGGCGGGGCTCACCGACCACATCTGGACTGTCGGTGATATGCTGAGCCTCCCACTTGTCTTTGAGGGAGGTGCCTGTCAGTAATTCAATACCTGGTTGGAAACCAGGATTTAGAGTCAAATAGATTCAGAAAAGTCTTCCGTCAGGAAGACTGGTAAGGTGTTTGACCCGGTTTTTCAGCTTTTCTGTGACTGTTCCCCGTGGCTTTTGAAGCCCACAGCCTCTTCCCACGGCCTGCTTCGAATTATCCGTCACTTCCATTTGCAGCACCCACTCCCCATAATCAGGAGTAACCCTGTGAAACGACAACACGTGTTTGATGGTCGAAAATGTGACATAATAATATGAAAGGGATGATCTTGAATCAGGCAGAAAACGATATTATCTATAGACAGGCATGGTATGGCAATCGACCGAAATCAATCGCCTTGCGACGTGAGAGTGATTATCACACAGGATTGTCATTCAGCACTGAACGACCATTTGAAAAAGTTCTTCATCTATCACGTATCAACTCTGCTCGAAGCCGGGTATACAGTGGAATATGACGGAACTGATGTCATCATTTCCAAATGGGACCCTGAATGGAGGCTGACAGACAGATATGGTCGTGCGAGAAAATACGGTAAGGACCACGTTTCAGTATTTCATGAACAAGACTATTGGCAGCGGTGGTTTCAGGCAGAACAGGCAGTCGGTGGGGATGGAGCAACCACTTATTCGCAGGCGTTCTATGTGTTAGCTGCAGATTATCAAGAAGGATGAATAGATGGTTAGCAAACAGGTAGAACCGCTCACAATGACAGCTTTATTGGTTCACATGCGGGAACAACTGCTCGACACCTTATCACAACCGTTATCAGCACATAACAACGCTGTGCTGACCAATCTCTGGCGGACCTGTCTGACGGTACATGATCTTGCAGAGGAGCGGCAGCATCGCAGCTATGTGCGCCTGATGGAGAAGATGATCGACGCTATTGCTGATTATCATGACCTTGAGCATCCTGAAGCAGTGAACTGGGCGGCTGAACTTCCTTCAACTGATGATATTGAGCAGGCTGAAATCGTATAGAGAAGAATATGAGAGCAGATCGGAATCTACTTCCTTTCAGCGTCTGAACGATTTTTTGGCCCTGACAGCTTGGCGACACCCTCTGGTACTACTATCGAGAAGCGGTTTGAGGGGCAGTTTTGTGCTCAGATAGGTTTTTTTAAGACTACGGCCTGCATAATCACCGGTTTGATGGGCCGACTCTCTGAAGGTCGATGTATCCCCGCGCCACATTCACTGAAGTCAACCGCACCCGAATTCGGTCGCCAACATCGACGCCCTCAAACCCATGAATCACTCGACCTTCAACGGGAATAGAGAGAAACCTGGCCCATGTGCCTTTAGAGGAAGCGCCGGTGACAATGGCATCAAACTGCTCTCCAATTCTCGACTGAAGGAGAAGCGCGGCAGCGGACTTGCCGACTTGCCGTTCGACTTTGTTAGCGGCGTCTTCTGCTTCCGTGCAATGTCTCGCCAAAACCCTCAGTTCATCACTGCTATAGGGCGAAGGTTCTCCTCGTAGTGCGGCTTTCACCAGGCGTTGTGTGATCAGATCGGTATACCGGCGATTGGGGGCCGTGGAATGCGTGTAATCTCTAACGGCGAGGCCGAAGTGCCCGGTGGCGGTTTCTCCGGGAGTTTCTGCAACATACTCGCCGGATCCCATCAGTTTGATCACAGTGAGGGATAGGTCGGGGAACCTCAGCGGATCATCTGCTTTCTGTTTCAAGAGAAATTCGTCTAGTGCTTTTGAATCGGGATCATCCGGAAGCCTGAACCCGTGTTCGCGGGCCAGTTCGACAATCCGATCCCAGCGCTTGGGTCTGCGCACGACGCGGCGGATAGAAGGGACTTTCCTGGACGAGAGAAACCGCGCGGTCACACCGTTGGCGGCGACCATAAAGTCCTCGACAATGTCGGTTGCGCGGTTTTTTCTTTCCACATCGAGGCCGCGGATTTCATCACCGTCAAACAGCGGCTTTGCCTCAACGGTTTCCAGGTTCAAGGCTCCGTGAATATGCCGCGAATTCTTCATCCTCTGTGCGGCCTTATCCTGGAGGCGTAGATTTTCATCAAGCCCATCTACGCCGGCAACGGCCTCAGGCATAGCGCCGCTCCCGTCGAGCCACAGGGCTACGCTGTTATAGGCGAGCTTGGCATGATTGCGAACACGTGCCCTATAGATATCAGAATCTTGTAGCAAACCCTCCGCGTCAATCACCATTTCAATGACAAGGGCCAGACGCTCCTCATTACAATTGAGTGAGGTCAGATTGGTAGAAAGCTTTTCTGGCAGCATTGGAAAGATCGCAGCGGCGGTATAGACTGAGGTGGTATTATGGCGAGCATGTCGGTCAATTGCCGATCCGTCATCGACAAGCGAGGCAACATCAGCCACCGCAACAAGAATCTTTACGTTGTCCCCGGGCATGGCTTCAGCAACGGTAAGCTGATCCAGATCACGGGAGTCATCGTTGTCAATGGAAGCCCACGAAAACCCTCTGAAGTCACATGGCGGCTCACCGTCCACGGCTGCAGGCGACTGAATCCGGCCAAGCTCAGCGATTACTTCAGCAGAAAAATCAGGGAACAATCCCCTTTCAAGCATGGCCTGATGGGCTATGTTCTGCAAAATCGTGCGGTGGTGTCCATCATTCGTTGTCACAGAATGTACTCCTCTTTTGATCTGTCGCTAGCTCCTGGCAGCCAGTTGCCCTCATTATCCTGAACAGCCTTGGGACCCATGGAATGCTTCTCGATATTCGGTATCAGGTGTCTTCAATA
>DAOUES010000204.1:0-4221 GCA_034430335.1 Anaerolineae bacterium
CGGCGGCTTCAGCCCCGGGAGATAATCCAACAATCAACTTGATAAAGCGCCAGGTGTTCAGAATGTTTTCTGAAATGCTACAATTCGCGGATAAATTCTGAGGAACTGCGACTACGTTCTCACCCCACCAAATCCTCGACCCACCCGCCGCGCGCGGCCAGCCGCACAATCAGCAGCGCCAGCGCGTAGGGCGGCAGCGCGAACAGCGCCACCGCAAGGACGATCACCCGCACGGCGGTCCCGGCGTTCGACGGCGGCATCATATACGCCGGGCCGACCAGCGCCAGCAGGCACATCATGGGGAGGATCAAGACCGGCAGCGTGAGCGGCGCGGCGACCGGCGCGGGGAACACTTTCAGCCGCCCCAGCGCGATGTAAATGCCCAGCGCGGCGGCAAAGGCGTTGAGTCCCAGCAGCCCGATCCCGGCAGCCGACTGCGCCAGCGACCAGGCGACCGTGTACAGCGTCGGCGAGAGATCGGGCGGGCAGGGCATCGGCATACACACGTAGCCGTCGCTCCCTCCGAAGAACAGTTCCCCGCTGATAACATGCGTGAACGGCCCCACGACGATCACCGGCAGCAGCCCGATCATGATCGCCAGCGGCACCCGCATCCTGAACAGCGCCGCCCGCATGTACCCCTCCACCACTTTCTGCGGGCTGACCCCGTTCTTCAGGTCGAGCCGCGCTCCCGGCGTCAGGTCACGCCCGGCGATGATCGCCGCAGCAGTCGACACGCCGAAGGGCAGCAGCAGCCCGTAAATCCACGCAGCGGTGCGAAGCACGGCCCACCACTGCGAATCGACCGCCGCCCTCACGCCGAAGATCGATAGGGCGAGCAGCCCCAATCCCATCACCACCCCGCCGATCACCGTCACCCGCATCGACGGCGGGCGGCGATCCCCGGTGAGGCGATCATAGACCGGATTGTCCGCAGGTTGTGACATCATAATATCCTCATGATCTCCCAAACGCCTCGATGATATAAGCGATATGCCGCGTTCCGTTGGCGAAATCGCCGACCCGGATATTCTCGTTAGGCGAATGCACAAACGCCCCCGGATAGCTCACCCCGGCAGTGGCAATCGGCACGCCCAGCGTGTGGATGAAGGCGTGGTTCGGCCCGCTCCCGCCTGACATCGGCTGGACGACCGGCGCAGTCCCGTAGACGGCTTCCGCTGCCTCGTTGACCAGTGCGATGAACGGGTGATCCGGGTCGGTGCGGGCGGGCAGTTCCCCGCCGACAAATTTGACCTCCACGTCCTCGAAGCCTTCCGCGTCGAGGTGTGCCCGCAGCTTCTCGACCACTTCCGCCATCGTCATATCGGGCACCAGCCGGAAATCGACCTTCGCCCGCGCTTCACCGGGCTGCACCGTCTTGATCCCCTCACCCTGATACCCGGCGGTCAGTCCGCAGATCGTGCAGGTCGGCTCGAATATCTCCGCCCGGTGCAGGGCCGCCGGGTCGGTCATCCCTTTGAGGAACCCCGACAGCCCGTAGTTCTCTTTGATCCAGCCCGTGTCGTCGGGCATCGCCGCCAGCAGTTCGAGATCATGGTCGCTTGGCGGGCGGACGTTGTCATAGAACCCCGGTATGCGGATTCGCTCGTCGGGGCCTTTCAGTGAATTCAGCGCCCAGGTCAGCCGCCACGCGGCATTGTCGAACAGCGATCCCCCTAACCCGGAGTGGGCGTCACGGCTCGCCGTGCGTACCGACAGTTCCACATAGCAGATGCCGCGCATACCGAGCATCTGCGTGGGCCGGTCTTCGAAATCGACGCCGCCGAACTCCCAGATGCAGGCATCGGCAGCGAGTTTGTCCTTGTGTTCCTCGACGAAGGCCGGGAGGTGCGGGCTGCCGATCTCCTCCTCGCCCTCGATCACGAATTTGACGTTGCACGGCAGATCGCCCAGCACGGCCCGTACCGCTTCGACGGCGGCGATCCGCGAGATGACGTTCCCCTTGTCGTCCGATGCGCCGCGCCCGTAGAGCTTCCCGTTCGACCGGGTCAGTTCGAACGGCGGCGACTTCCACAGATCAAGCGGCTCCGGCGGCTGAACATCGTAATGCAGGTAAAAGAGCAGCGTTTTGTCGCCGCATCCGGCGCAGTCGGCAGTGACGACCGGACTGCCGCCCGTTGGCATGATCTCCGCCTCCAGCCCGATCTCGTGGAGCAGCCCCGCCACCAGTTCGGCGCACTCGTCGATCCCCCACTGCTGCGCGGCGACCGATGGCTGCCCGACCAGCCGGGCAAGCCGCTCGATGTTCGAATCCAGGTTCGCCTCGATGGTCGCATCCAGGCGTGAACGTATCTCCGACAGTTTCATGGCACCTCGTAATCGAATCGAAAAATCACCACCGGTTGTGTTGATGGTGATGATAACGCCGGAGCGAAAATCCCGAAAGCGGGGAAAAGCCCTCGACGCTTTTAGAGATATGCTGTCCACCTTGCTAAGGGTGGGGCAATTGGCAATCAATTGCCAATTGCTTAAGCGAATTGGGTTCCCAATTCGCCGACGGACTGAGCCGGAGGCTCACAGGGGGTGATCGTCGGAGTCAACCCACCACCTTATACCAGATATAGCGAGCGGTAGCGAGCAGATAATAATTAGCGAAATTCGCGTAATTCGCGGATATAAACCTACAACGCCCCGATCAGCCTCTCCCCGAACGCGACCGGGTCGCTCTTTTCGACCACCACCTCCGACGCACCCTGCCACGCCAGGAAATCGCGCATCGCCGCCGCCACATCGCCGATCAGCTCCTCGTCCAGGTCGACGCCCGGCTCAAGGTAGAGCGCCCGCAGGAAGAGCGTCCCGGTTTTCCGGTTGAGCTTCGGATCGAACCGCCCGATCAGCCGATCTTTGTGCAGAATCGGCAGCACGTAATAGCCCCATATCCGGTCTTTCTCCAGTTTGTACGCTTCGAGAACCTTGCTGAATCCCCACAGATCGGCATCCCGGTCTCTTGCCCAGAACAGGTTGTCGAAGGGATTCAAAAAGGTCGTCCGCAGCGCGGGAAGCGCCCCATCGGCGGCCTGATCGAGCAGCGGCAGGTTGTCCCGGTGAACCACCAGCGCCGCCTCGCCGCCATCGAACAGCGTCCCGGCCACCTCGACGAACACGCCCTCGTCGATCAACTGTTTGACGTGCGGCATCGCTTTACCCCGTTTGAGATACGCATACTCGGCGGTCTGCTCCGGGCGGGCGACCCCCAGCGCCAGCAGTCCCTGCTCGACGAAAAAGCGGTACGCCTCATCACGGGGTACCACGTTCGTATCGACCCAGTCCGGCAGCACCCGCTCGCGGAGATCGTAGACTCGCTGAAAATTGACGCGGTCGGCGATCATCGCCTCGCCGCCGGTGTACATGAATTCGAGCGCCAGCTTTGCCGGTTTCCAGTTCCACCACGACCCCGCTTCCCCCTTCTTGTGATCGAAATCCGAGGCCCGCACCGCCCCCTCATCCCTGATCCGCGCCCGCACCGCGTCCAGCACGTCCTCGGCGGCTCCTTCGGCGATCCAGCGGTGGAACCGTCCCCAGGGTTCATCGGCGAAGGTCTGCATGTAGTGCATCCGGTACCGGTAATCCCGCAGTGGGATGATCGACGCGGCGTGGCCCCAATATTCGAACAACCGGCGCTCGTCCGGGTTGTAGATCAGCCGGTCGAAGTCGGCGAGATCGTAGCTGCCCAGCCGACTCCAGATCGTGACGTACTGCGCGCGTGCGACCATGTGCAGCGTGTCGATCTGCACGCAGCCGATCTGCTCGACCGTCTCATAGATCGAGGCAGGCGTCGGGTCAGGGGTCGCGCCGTAGGGCTGGTCGAGCCGCTGGGTGTGCAATGCAAGTGCGCGCAGCGCGGACAATGGATACGGGGATCGGGCCATGTTCGTCACCTCCTGTGGTGGAAGTGAGTATACGAACAAAGGTTCTAGTTGTCAAATTGGGGATGAACCGCAGAGTTCGCAAAGAGCGCAAAGAAAAAACTGTTAAACACCGCTGCGCCCTTTTCTAATTGATTCTTAGCCCGGCGGCTTCAGCCCCGGGCTGAAGATCGAACCCTGCCTACCGCTGCGCCTTCCCCTTACTTTACTCCATCGCGCTTTATTTCAATATACGAGGGGGAAATCCGTGACATCTGTGTCATCTGTGGACTCTCTCTTCCCCCGCTGATTCAATCGACTCAAGCCTGTAACCCAACCTGCTCAAGAAGACCAA
>DAOUES010000205.1:0-7632 GCA_034430335.1 Anaerolineae bacterium
GAAGCCAAACTTCTCTGCATGAGGGTCTGACTGGTAGGCCATGTAGCCGATCATCTCCATCGACGACGGTTCGCCGTTCTCGTCGGTGCCTTCGAACGTCGTCACATATTCCATCTCGTAGCTGTCGAAAACGGATTCCCAGTCGGTGTCGATATCGGCCAGCATTGCATTGCCGCTTGTTTCGCCAACCGCTTCGTCCACCACTACTGCGACATCTCCGGCAGCTTCTTCAGCAACTACATCAACTTCTTCAACCGCCGATTCGACTTCGCCCATGGCTTCGTCGACAGCCTGCTGAACGCCGGCGGTCGGCCCACAGGCCAGAACAGCCAGGAACAGGGCGGCGACAACAAAAATGATAAGGGTTTGTGATTTACGCAACTTCCATTTCCTCCTCGAAATATTGTCGAGCCAATCGCTCTTTAACGTAGCGACTATGATACTATAATTTCCCGATTTTCACTGCAACCGGTTAAGTCAGACCGGAAGCTGGTTTATTACCGGCAGCAGCCCTGCCGGTTCGAACCGGCAGGGCTGCCTTCATTTGCAGATTATTTACGGCCTGTTGATTACCCCTCGCCGACCAGGATGACCAGCGCCGCGAGCGTGTCGTCCAGCGTGCTCACGTCGACGCCAGCGAGGATCGCTTTCGCCCAGGCGCGGTCGGATTCCTTCTCCGCCGCTGACTGCTGCTGCGCCGACTGCGCCGCCGGATCGTGACTGGCGAACTCGGCTTTGACGGCGGCCTGGATGGTCGAATCCGGGTCGTCGTGGATGAAGACGGTCACCGCCGACCGGTCGTCGGCAAAGGTGAGGGTGATGTTCTCGACGGCGATTCCCTGCTCGATCAGCCGATCCAGGGCTGCCGCCGGGTTGAAGTCGCCCGGCTTTCCGGTGTAGGTCAGCGTGGTCATGATACGTACTCTCCTATCCTCACCATCCAGAACGACGGCGACCAGTACCCATCGGCATCCACGTACAGGCCGCCTGATTCGTTCTGGTAGCCATGCAGGGTTACATAGTCTCCTGCTTGCATGTTCACCACCGTCGTGATGGCACACGATGTAACAAAGCCGCCCTCTCCCGACCGGGTCATCGCCACTGCCGTCCCGTTGAGCCTGATCGACAGCCGGAGGGCATCGTACATGGTGGTGAGGCAGGCCCCCCCGACCAGGTAGAGGCCGTCGACAGGCGCAGTCAGGCGTCCGGTGTTCGACAGTGTGCTGTGGATGTCGTCTGTGTCCCACCACTCGGTATCGAAGGTCAGCATGGTCTCCCCACCGTTGCCCAGGAGGATGTTGCTGCTGTTGTAAACCCAGGCGCTGGTGCCGCCCGGCAGGTTGTCCTTCAGCCACTGCGTGTTGTCGACCACGTCCTGGTTCCAGATCGCGGCGGTGATCAGGTCGCCGGTATCGCGCGATTCAGGATCGACCCAGGTCATTGGCCGGTCTCCTTGCCGCCGTTGGCACCGGCAGCATCTTCATAAGCGATGGCGGCGACCAGCGCCACGCCAATCGCGGTGAACACGGCCAGCAGCGGCTCCTGGACTTCTGCGAGCGCAGGCACATAGGCGATGACCACGTCGACGATCAGCGTCATCAGCGCGACCATGAACTTGCGGCTGCGCAGCAGGTTGAGAATCGGGCCGACGATCGGCATCAGTTGGTTATTTTCCTTAAGCATTTTGTTTCTCCTTTTGGCTATTTGCAGAGGCTTTGCCCCTGCAATCCCGCAAACTTTTATGTTGCCTGACAAATTGATCCGGTAACAACTATCAACCATAGCAAACAAAGCCAACCCTGATCGCCCCCAGACTGCCCCCGCTGGGGGAAGTGGCCGACCGTAGGTCGGTCGAAGGGGGTCGGGGGAGATGTCTCCGCAGGAGACAGAGGGGGTGGATCGTCGCCGTACCCGGGCGGTAACGCTCGCCCCCTGTGGGGGAGATGGACGACGTTAGTCGGCCAGAGGGGGTGGATCGTTGCCCATTAAACAGGCCACGTTTATTACCGAACAAATTCTTAAGGTTCATAAAAAGTTTGATCAAAACTCACATCAATACGCCAGCCGGTTCGACTGGCCCAGTTGGGCCTGGGACGTGCCCAATGCCCAGTAGCTTTCGAGATCGGCGGGGCTGGTGCGCCAGGTCACCCGGTGGGATGCCCCACCGCGCTCCACATCGTGGCGAACGTGATCCACGAAGCAGGCGGCCTCGTCCAGCCCCAGGTCGAGGTCGGTCAGGTGGAGACGGCTGCCAACGTCACGGGCAAGGGCGTGCGTGAGCAGCGTTCCAGATGCCGTCGCCTCGACGGTCACTACCAGCCAGGGGTGCGGCTCCTTCCGGTTGGCGATCAGCACGCGGGCCAGGTCTTCGGCCTCGCTGCTGTCCTCCTGAAACGGCAGGTCGATCTGGAGCGGGTGCCGCCCCAGCGTTACCTTGCTGCCAGCATCCTCGACGGCGACCGCCGCCGGGTAGTAGGTGCGGATCGGCGTGCCGCGCACCTGTAGATCGTGGATGGCGACGATCTTCGTATCCTGTGCGGTCGTCGCCAGCGTCAGCCGGGCCGACGTTCCGCCCGCCGCCATTTCGATCTGCACCGCGTTGGTGACATCCTCGCCCCCATCGCCTCCCGCCGTCGCACTGAAGTCGACTCCGGGAACGGGGACGATCAGGTCTTCCCCCGCGATGTGGGCGACCTGCTGGTCGGGATCGGAGAAGGGGCAGGTGATGACCCGCGTCTGGCCGGGTTTGATCTGGATGTCATGGTTGGCCTGCCAGAGCACCGCCGTTTCTTCGCCAATTTCACGCGGGTGGACGGTCAGTTCGACCCGGTTGGCGATTCGCGCCGCTTCCTGCTCGACGGTCACCCCTGCCAGATGCGTGCTCAGTTCGGCGTCGGCGCTGGCGTGTTTGGGCCGCGCATGCCGATCCCCGAAGGTCGGCGTGCCGTCGGCGGTGATGTGGAATGTCCCCCACTCGCTCAGGCAGACATCGCGCAGCGCGGCGAGGCACGGCAGATCGGCGGCCCAGGTATCGCCCGCCCAGGGAAAGACGCTCTGCCCCGTATCGAGGTCGACCCCGGTTGATTCGTCTGAGAGCGTCGAGCCTTCGCCCAGCGCCGCCGCCTGCGGATGATCGAGCCGCCAGTAAGCGAACCGGCCCGGCGGCACGAAGGCGCGGCTGACCAGCCGTTCGGCGAGATCGCCCGCCTGCGCATCGACGATCAGCGGGAACGCCCCGACCGGCACCCGTGCCAGCGCGTCGATGTCGTCCAGAGCGGTGACCGTCACGTAAAGCGAGTGGCGGTCGTTCTTCTGCGCGGAACGCTGCGGGCTGATCGCCGCGATCCGCCCGTAGAACAGCGGATAGGTCGTCGAGCCATCACTCGCCCTGACCCGCAGCCCGATCCCCACGCCGAAGCCGGTGGTGAGGTTCGTATGGCCGGGCGTGTAGCGCCCGTCGGGGTCGTGCAGGGCGAGGGTCAGCCTGCCGACGCGGGCCAGCCGATCCCCCGGCTCGATCCCCCGCTCGACGATCAGCGGGATGGGTGTGTGCCAGTCACCGCTGATATCCGTCCAGGTGTTGTATTCGAGTTCCACCTCGATTGTGTACTCAGCCCTCGGCATGGGCGTCTCCTTTCAAAACGTATCTTTCTACCCCCTTCGACGGGGCTGCGCCCCGCCACTTCCCCCAGGGGGGGCAGGTGGGGTACGAATTGTAAGACTTGGTTCAAAAAACCACCCAACCCACTCGCCCCCTTGGGGGAGATGTCTCCGTAGGAGACAGAGGGGGTGATCCACCACGCATATAATCGAATGTTTCTTTTCCCTGATCCCGTCTCGTAGGGGCGACCCTTGCGGTCGCCCGGTCTTTCGGGCGGGGGCAAGCCCCGCCCCTACCCTTGATGGGTTTTCGAGACACATCAACGCTCACGCCGCCGCCTCGACCAATCGCTGCCACCTGTGGTGGAAACGCACCCCGTAGTAGTGAACTCCCGCAAAGGTAAACACCCCCACCTGCACCCGGCTGATCGCCAGCGGCGCGTCTAGCGCCCCGTCGAGCGTGGCGTCGGCGCTGACCGCTTCCAGGTAGTCGTCGACGGCGGCGATCAGGTCGGGCAGGATGCCCGTCAGCCCGGTACCCGACCAGGCCGGAGTCCAGTACAGGACATGGTCGACACACAGCGTCGAAATCCAGGCCGAGCCGTCGTAGGTCAGCGTCGAAAGCCCCTGCTGATCCTCGTTCAGCACGCCAGCGCTCTCCGGGAAAGCGGGAACCAGCGCGGGCAGTTCGGCGGCGGGCAGCACGTTGGGCAGATCGTCGAGATCGTAGCTCGTTGCGATCCCCGTCACGCTGATCGCCGCCAGGTTTTCAAATGCCGTTCTCCAGGTCATGGTTAAGTTCCTTTGCAATTTACCCTGGCATCGGCCCCCTTCGCCCGACCTACGGTCGGCCACTTCCCCCGGAGGGGGCAGGTGGGGCACGAATTGTAAGACTCGGATCAAATAGACAGGCCAACCCACTCGCCCCCCTGGGGGAGATGTCTGACCGCAGGTCAGACAGAGGGGGTATTTACCCCGCCATCCTCATCCGCAGGTAGATGTACGACGACAGCAGATCACGCACGTCACGCGGGAGCCGGGCGGGCGGAACCGCCCCACCCTGATCGCCGACCTGCACCCCCGCCGATCCCTCTGCGCCGGTATCGCGCTGGCGATAGAGCCACGCGGTCAGCCGGATCGCAGCCTGGGCGACCGGCTCCGGGGCGCTCGCCGAAAACCCCCATTGACCTTCCACGCTGATCGCCCCCTCCGGGCTGTCGTCATACGTCCAGGCCAGCCCGCTGCCCTGCTTGAGCGAAATCCCGAAATAGGGCGTCGAGTTCATCGGGCGCAGGACCACATCCTCCGCGTCGATCTCGCTGCCGTCGCCGTTGGTCAGCGTCGTCAGCGACAGCAGATCGCCATCGAGCAGCAGCAGCCGCCCGATGATGTGCGGCCCGACCGCGTCATAGCTGCGCGTTTCGTTCTCCGCGACGAACCGCCGCCCGCAGTAATCGTCGATCATCCGGCTGGCGGTGGCGATCAGGTCTTCAAGCAGATCGTCGTCGGTAGAGGCGGTGATCCGCAGGTAGGTTTTTACGATATTTAGCGTTGTATAATCGGCCATATAACCTTCCTCCAACTCTGTTCGAGTCCCCGTAAGGACCCTTTCATGAATGCCGGGTTCGATATTCATAAAACTTCACACCATATTGGCGGCCCACCTGATATGCTCAGGGTGCAGTCCTTCTCCGGGCAGCTTTCCCTCGCCCGGTAGCTGTCCCGGCAGAGGGACTGCACCTCCCCTATGGGGGCAAGTGTCAACTTGCCCCCATATGATTCAGGCCCCCAATCAGGCCCTCACGCCTTTCAGCACCTCGAAGCTGGCGGCATGCCGCACGTTGCAGTCGACGCGCATGATGGCGCGGATGAAAATCTGGTCGTATTCGAAGGCGTTGCCTGCCGCGTCGGACGCACGCAGTTCGAGCGCCTTGCGCTGCCCGATCACGAACTCAGGCCAGCAGCCCAGGTAGATCGTCGAGCAGTCCGAGTTTTCCCCCTGCGTCTCGTCGATTGGGACGGCGGTGGTGGTGAAGACCGGGTAGCCCCACAGCGTCGGCGGATCGCCGGGCGCGGAAGGGTCGGCCCACAGGTACTTGTCGTCGCCGTCCTTGATCTGCCGCAGCGTGTTGACCGTGCGCGGGTGGACGATCCAGGCGCGGCCATCGGCGGGGACGTTGCTGGCGTCGAGGTTGTAGAGCATGTCGGCCAGCGTGTCGAAGTCAGGCGTGCCGCCGTTGGCACCGAGCGTGGTCGTATCGACGTTCACGCCGTCGATGTTCTCCAGGCCGGTCGGCGTGTTGCTTGTGCCGTCGCCGCGCAGGTACTTGAGATCTTCTTCGAGCGCCAGCACGCGGGCGAGGTCGGCCATCACCAGCGCCTCGACCGCCGGGTCGCTGTCTTCGAACAGCTCGGCGGAGAGCTTGGTCAGTGCGGCCAGTTTCTTCGCCTGGAGATCGACCTGCCCCCAGGTCTGGTCGGAGGCGGTGATCGCCGCGTTCTCGGCCACCCAGTAGGCGGTCGCGCCGCCCGTCTGGGAGGGGATTTGCAGCGTGTCGCTGCTCATCGGGATGATGGTCGCCCCGGCTGCGCGGACAGCGGTCCGGGCGCGGAGCATCTCGACCAGCTTGTTACTGTGCTCGACCGGCACGAGGTAGCCCCCGGCGCTGTCGGTGCCTTCGGCCAGTGCTTTACCGGCCAGTTGAAAGCGCACCACGTCGAAGCGACCCTGGCGCATCGCCTTGATCGCGTCGACGAACGGCGTGCCGTTGGCGCTGAGTGACGATTCACCGCGCATGCCGATGACGGCGGGAGCCTGCCGCGTCAGGAACATGGCGTCTGGCTCCGGCTCGTCGAGGCCGCGCAGGTCGAGCGCACTGCCAATCTCCTGCCGGATGATCGTGCGAACGGTTTGTTCATCCATTGATTTAAACTCCTGTTGGTTGTTAGGTTTCGGTTGATGCGGGGCGATGTCGGGCGCGGTCAGCCCGGCAGCCTCGAATGCTGCCCTGGCCTTGACCGCCTCTACCCGGTAGGGCATCACCACCGCGTATGGGTTGGCGGGCCGGTGTTCGCGCACGTCGAGCAGCGAGAGTTCGCCGACCGGCCAGACGAGAATCCGGCCATCCCCGGCGGTGCGGACCAGGTGCCCAATCGCGCCCGATGAGGCGCGGGCAAGCCCTGCCTGGGCCGCCTTCCATACGCGCTGCGCAAGCGCCTTTGCCTTGTCGAGCGCCACCCGGAACCAGATTCCGTCCTCGCGGCGCTCCCAGCCCAGTTCTTCGCCGATCACCTGTGGATCGCCTTCCCCTTCTGCCAGCCCGTGATAGTAGACGACTGGCCTTTTCGGGATGCGCTCCAACCACAGGTCGGTCTGGGGCGTGAAGTATTCGCCCTGGGCGTCCTTGCCGCCGAACGGCCCCCCGAACGGCACGCCCAGAACGTCGAGAATCCATTGATCGTTTGCATCGATTGCTTTGATGGTTCGCATACTTTGGTCGATAGTCATCGGCTGATTGCCTCCAGTGCTTCGCCGAACAGCGCGAACACCTCGTCGAGCGTTTGCGCGTCGTCGAGCCTGGCCTCGATAGTTTCACGCAGATCGGCGGGGATCAGGTGGCTTTCGAAGCGCCGCAGATCGCGCCCGGCCTTGACCCGCCGGATGGCGAATCGCTCCCAGCGCTTGAGTTCGTCGCATAAGGCTTTGGCCCCCTCCGGCGATGCCGGGTCGATTGGCTCTTCTGCGGATGCCGTCACCGGTTGATAACGGGCCGATGCGGGGTAGCTCAGGTCGAACATGAATCCATTCTCCTCTTCCGGCAGGGCGATCAGCCCTAACTGGGTGCGGACTTCGTTGCGGGTCACCAGCCCGGCCTCGAACAGCGACACCATCCGCCGGGCCTTGTCGGTTGCCGATTCGCGCAGCGCGGTGATGCTGTCGGTGTCCCAGGCCAGGTGCGCCCCGCGTGCCGTCAGATCAGGGTAGGCGGGCAGCAGCGACCAGTTCAGCACTTCGGCCAGGTATTCGAGCTG
>DAOUES010000206.1:0-4215 GCA_034430335.1 Anaerolineae bacterium
ACCGAACTTTACCGGCGTATCCGATCCCTACGAGGAACCGGCCAACGCGGACGTGGTCGTCCCCACCCACGAGGAAACCCCCAAAGAGAGCGCCGCACGGCTGATCGCCTACCTGGAAGACAAAGGCTACATCCCCTCAACCTGACGGACTGTTACGGAGAACTCCTTCGCACCGGGCACGCTGTCGAACAGGCAGGGTGCCTTTTTTTGTTTTACAGCCAGAAGGATTCCCCGCCGACCCGCGCGGTATGGGCGCGCAGCGCCGAGTCCATAACGTCGAAGCTTTCCCAGAATGTGCCGATCTGTGAAGCGTATTCGGCCACCGCAGCAACCTTCGTTTCGAGGGCATCTTCGTCTAGAACGGCGAGTTCCAGGCGCAGCGCCGGGTCGTGGCGGGCGTTCCAAGCGGCGAGCGCCACCTCCACCGCCGCGTGATCATGCGCATAGGGATAGTCTTCATAATAGCGAACGGCCCCCGGCGGGAGGTTCCAACCGGCGACCGCGTCACGTACAATCTGGTGATCGACGTGATTGCCCGCGCCGAGCGGTGCGTAGAGGCGCGAACCCTCCGGGAAGGGAGGGACACGCCGCAGGGCTTCGATGGCCGGATCAGCCGGATGGACTTCACCGAAAATTGCTTCTTCACTGTCATAGAGCGCGCGGCCTGTTTCCGGGTGAACCCGGTAGATGCAGTCAAGTCCGCCGAGATGAATGACCTGGATATCGGGGGAAAGGGTCCGCAGCGCGTTGATATCTTCCCGGCGGCGAACGGCGGGGGGATCGGCGAAACCGGCACGCTGGCCCGCCGATGCCTGCCATTCGGCATGAAGCTGGTCGGCAAAAGCGGAGAGCATCGAACCGGCGAGGGGGCTGGATGCGAAAACCGTAATAACGGCTGTTGATTCCCCTTTGCGGGCGAGCATAGCAATAGTACCGCCGCAGCTCAAAACCGCATCGTCAAGATGCGGCGCAAGAAAAATATGTTTTACTGCGGGCCATTTGCTGATCATGTTTACAACCCGGAGTGTTGGAGCCTCTCGGCCTGGTCACGGGTCGCCAGTTCATCGATGAAATCGTCGAGGTCGCCATCCATCACCGCCGGAAGGTTGTAGGAACTCAACCCGATCCGGTGATCGGTGACCCGGCTCTGGGGATAGTTATACGTCCGGATTTTTTCGGCGCGGTCGCCGCTGCCGACCATCGACCGGCGGACGGCGTCCTGCTCTTCCTGAACGCGGCGCTGTTCGATATCGTAGAGCCGGGCGCGGAGGATGCTCATCCCCCGGAGTAGATTCTGCGTTTTGCTGCGCTCGTCCTGGCACTGCACAACCAACCCGGTCGGCAGGTGGGTGATCCGGATCGCCGTCTCGTTCTTCTGGACGTGCTGGCCGCCTGCGCCGCCCGCCCGGAACGTATCGACCTGGAGATCGCTCTCGTTGATATCGATCTCGACATCGTCGACTTCGGCCAGCACTGCGACCGTCGCCGTGCTGGTATGGATCCGCCCCTGGCTTTCCGTCGCCGGAACACGCTGTACGCGATGAACGCCGCTCTCATACTTCAGGCGGGAAAAGGCACCATGACCTTTGATTTGAAAGATCGCCTCTTTGAAGCCGCCCACGCCCGTCTCGTGGGCGCTGATCATCTCGACTTTCCAGCGCTGGTTTTCGGCGTAGCGGGTATACATACGGAGCAGGTCACCGGCGAAAATACCCGCCTCGTCGCCGCCCGCCCCGGCACGAATCTCCATGATAACATTCTTCTCATCGCGCGGGTCCCTGGGCAGCAGCAGCAGACGCATTTCTTCTTCGATCTGCTCCCGGTGTGCCTCAAGTGTGGCAAGCTCTTCATGCGCCAGCGCGCGCATTTCCTCGTCATCACCTTCGATCAATGTCTCAGCTTCGTCGATCTGTTCCAGCGTGCTTTTTAAATCGTAATAGCCGTTGGCTAACGGCTCGATATTGCTGCGCTCCTGGGCTAATTCGACAACCTGTTCATAATCGGACGCTACATCCGGGTCACCCATCAGATTACCAAGCTCTTCGTAGCGTTCGGCGATACCGGCAAGTTTCTCTAACATATAATCCTCATACTCCGCAAAAAACGCCCCGCGATTGCGCCGGGGCGGGTTCGGCTAGATTATATCAGGCGGGTAGTAGTGCAACAAGCACCTCGAAACCCCATTCGAATCGGCATTGGCACTCCACTATAATCAAGATGATGCGTTTATATCCACAGGAAGGGAGAACTGACCATGCGATTAACAGGCAAACGGGTGCTGTTTTTCATCGAAACAGAGTTCGAAGACCTGGAATACTGGGTTCCGAAGATGCGGCTGATCGAAGAAGGGGCGGAAGTCGTCACCGCCGGGACAGGAAGCGCCGACGTATATCATGGCAAACAGGGGGTCAAGGCTACACCCGACACAACCGCCGACAAAGTCTCCGCCGCCGACTTCGACGCCGTTGTCATCCCCGGCGGGTGGTGCCCCGACAAGCTGCGCCGGTACGAATCGGTGCTGAACATTGTCCGCGAGGCAGACCGGGACGGGAAGATCATCGGCGTGATCTGTCACGGGGGCTGGGTGCCGATCTCGGCGGGGATCGTCAAAGGCCACAAAGCGACCGGCAGTAAGGGGATCAAGGACGATCTGGTCAACGCCGGGGCCGAATGGGTCGACGAACCGGCCTTCCGGGATGGTAACCAGGTCTGGGGCCGGGTGGTCAAGGATATCCCCGACTTCTGCCGCGAACTGGTGAAGGCAATCGAGGCCGGTTGATCAACGGCCAGCAGCCCGCCTAAGAGCCGCTTCATCGAGCGGGCCGATGCGGACAATCACCAGATCACCGCCGCTGACATCGACGACCGTCGAGGGGACTTCGCCGGGGCAGGGGCCGCCATCAAGCACCAGATCGACCGATTCGCCGAGCGCGCTGGCGGCTTCCTGAGCGGTGATCAGGCTCGGCTGGCCTGATAAATTGGCGCTGGTGACCGCCAGCGCCCCGCCGCAGGCGCGGATCACCTCCCGCGCCCGGTCATGATCCGGGATTCGGACTCCGACCGTCGGGAAAGATGTGACGATCTCCGGCAGTTCTGGTCGTTTGGGCACGGCGAGAGTCAGCGGGCCGGGCCAGAAGGCACCGGCAAGCTGGCGGGCCAGTGTAGGGACATCGTTCGATACGATGGAAATATCGCCAAAAGCAGCCAGCAGAACCGGGATCGCCCGATCCGGGGGTCGTTTTTTGGCTGCATACAGCGCAGCGACGGCTTCCGGCTGCCACAGGTCGGCGGCGACCCCGTAAACCGTATCGGTGGGCAGAATGATCAACCCACCGGCCTGAATGACTTGGGCGGCTTTCTCAATCGCCTGGGGATCGTCAATCGACAGCCATTCGGTCATCCGGTTTCAACCTTCACAATCCGATCCAGTCCGGCGAGATCGGCGAGTTTTGTGACACAAGAATCGGGCAGCGCGTCGCGGCAGAGATCGACGACCCGCTCACCCTGATCGTAGCCCATCTCCAGCGCCAGCAAACCGCCGGGGGCAAGCCGCGCCGGAACCTGATCGAGCAGACGGCGGATCAGGAACAGGCCATCTTCACCGCCGTTCAACGCGACTCGCGGCTCCCAGCGGCCAACATCAAGGGCAGTGAGTTCCTCGGCGTTGATATAAGGCAAATTGGCAACGATCACATCAAAGGGGCCGGACAAAGCATCGAGCAGGTCGCCGAGCACAAAGCCAACTCGATTTGCAATCTCATGCCGGATCGCATTCTGGCGGGCAATTGACAGCGCCGCCCAGGAAATCTCGACGGCGGAGACTCGCGCCCAGGGGAGTTTGAGGGCAAGCGTAATCGCAATTGCGCCGCTGCCGGTGCCGACATCGACGAGACGCGGCGCGGTAATTCCCTTCTCTTTCGCCCAATCCAGCACGACATCGACCAGCGATTCGGTCTCCGGGCGGGGGATCAGCACGTCGGGGGTGACGCAGAACGGCAGGCCGTAGAACTCCCGCTCGCCGACGAGGTGGGCGAGCGGTTCGCCCTGCGCGGCGCGGGCGACCAGATCGGCAAAACGATTGGCGGCTTCCGGCGGGAGCGGTTCTTCACGATGGGCGAACAGCCAGACCCGCCCCCGCCCGACGACATGCGCCAGCAGCGCCTGGGCGGTGGTCGAGGTCAGATGTTCGCTGGATTGACCGCGCCCGTATTCGAG
>DAOUES010000207.1:0-1614 GCA_034430335.1 Anaerolineae bacterium
GCGAACCTATGGGATCGCTCTGTCGGCATTATTGATCCCCCTGAATGCGCCGCCAGCGATCCTGTGGCTGTTGAGAGCGGCGATCATTTTGATCACGCTGGCAGTCGCCTATTTCGGCGACCGCACCCTGACCGGGCCGAAAATCGCGCTGCTGGTAGCCGCCTCGCTGATTGTCTCCCCCTACTCCGGGGCGCTGACGCTGGTGGTCGTCGTGGCGCTGGGCGTCATCCCGCTGATGATCACCCGCCCGGCGATTGGGTACACGCTTTACGCATTGTATACGCTGCCCGTGTTTTTCTTCTGGAGGCTGCCCGTCCCCGTGCAGGATACCATCTGGGGGGGGCTGCTGCTGATAGGTTGGGGGGTATTGGCCGCACTGCTGGGGAAGCCGCTGTTAGATAAGGCGAATCGGGAACCCGGCGACCTCGATCAAAACGCCAGCCACGCCACCCGGCGGTGCTGATCGAAGCGGTGGAGACCGGCGGCGCGGGCGATTTCATATGCCCCGGAGATCTCGTCGACCGTCACCGCCCGGCTGAGGTCGCCTAAATCCTCACGGCGGGCTTTGTACTCCGGCCTGTACTGCCCCATGATGTTGATATATGTATCGGTCGAGATTTCACCGGCGAGGAAGCGGGCGACCACTTCCGTCCCGGCCAACCCGCCCGGAAGCACCAGGTGACGGATCAGCAGGCCGCGTTGGGCGATTCCCTGCTCGTCGAGGCTGAGATCGCCGACCTGACGGTGCATTTCCCTGATCGCTTCCTGGTTGACCCTCACATAGTCCGGCACCTTGCTGTATTTCTGCCCGATGGCCGGATCGCCGTATTTCATATCGGGCATATAGATGTCGACGATGCCGTCGAGCAGTTCGAGCGCCGGGAGTGAATCATAGCCGCCGGTGTTGTAGACCAGCGGCAGGCGCAGGCCGCCATTGGCGGCAATCGCCACCGCCTCGATGATCTGGGCGACGACATGCGAGGGCGAGACGAAGTTGATATTGTGGCAGCCCATCGCCTGGAGGGTCAGCATTTGAGCGGCCAGCCCGCCCGCGTCGATGGGATGGCCTTCGCCTTTCTGACTGATGGCGTAATTCTGGCAGTACTGGCAGCGTAGATTGCAATACGAGAAGAAGATCGTACCGGAGCCGCTTCGACCGCTCAACGGGTCTTCCTCGCCCCGGTGGGGGAAAGCCGACGATATCCAGGCATCGCGGCCTATTTTACAAAATCCGGTTTTGTCCTCGATCCGGTCGATGCGGCAGTCCCAGGGGCAGAGATCGCAGGCAGCCAGGTGTTCGATGGCCTCTTTTGCGCGTTTGTCCAACTCGCCGCTGCGAAGCAGCGCCAGGTAACCGGGTTCAAAAGCCGGTTGAGCCGCCATTTCTTACCTCTCAACACAGGCACCGGCCACCTTATAAAGAGGCTTGAGAGTGTCGCATAACCCCCAAATAGGGGTTCAAGCAGTGAAAACAGATGCACATTAGCCTGTTTTTTGCCCTCACCCTAAATCCCTCTCCCTCATGGAGAGGGACTTGATCCTGCTTGCTCACCCTTCTCCATGAGGGAGAAGGGCCGGGGATGAGGGCCTTTCGGCGGCTGTCTGGTGCCGAAC
>DAOUES010000208.1:0-2589 GCA_034430335.1 Anaerolineae bacterium
GCGGCCAGCAGGGTGCTGGGATTCGATGGTGATGACTACGTCAGTGGTTTCGGGGCGGGCGGCGCTCTCGTCACTCTGCCGCCAGCACCAGCGGCGGGCGACAACCATCCCGGCTTCGTCGGTGAAGACGACTTCGCCCGGTTCAGGGTGCTCGGCTTCGTCTGCACCCAGGTTCATGAACTGCTCGGAGCCACCGGCAAAGTGGACGGTGATCGCTCCATCGATCCCGGCAGTATCGAGCGCAGCCACCGGCAGCGCGTAGCGGATGCTGACCAGATTGCAGAGATCGACCAGGGTGTTGATCGAGGGGATATCACCTTTTTTGGTGAGGCGGCGAAGAAGGGCTTCGGCGGCGCTGCGATACTTGGTCGGGTTGACATCGAAGGCGCGGAAAGCCGAGCGCCACGCGGCGAGCGATTCGATTTCGCTCAGAGGTGTATCGCCAATGCGATCAAGCACGTTCTGCTGTTCGGACAGATAGACCTCGCGGACACTATCCGGGGTGGGACTGTTGGCAATCCCGTGAGCGACGATGACCCCGCCAACCAGATCGGGAAAGCGGGCAATAATATCGGGGTGATACTGAAAAATAGTCATTGGGCGGCTCCTTTGCTCCTACCGTGCGATAGGATATCACAAAGGGACTCCGAACGAAAACCGGGGAGCGGCTTTTTGCCAGACTCCCCGGTTCTGTGGGTGCGTTGTGCAGTTTATTCCGCCGGTGGGGCTTCGTCGACGGGCCTGTCTTCCGGCTCGTCTTCTTCGTCCCACCACCAACCCCAGGCACCATAGTGCCAGGGTCCGTGGCCTCGGAACCCGTGCTGGCGCATCTTATGCCGGATGTGGTGGCCGGGGCCAAAACCAGGGCCGAAGCCCGGATGTCCACACCATCGGCGAATGCGCTCTTTGTCACCTTTGACCTCAACACGGAACCCGTCTTCGGTCTCGATAAACCGCACTTCATGAATTACGCGCTCTTCCACTGCCTAGAACCTCCTATTTGGCAAAAAACCACTAAACCAATAACACACTATTCACTATCGGCGGGTGGACAACGCCAGAATCGACGCCCCCGACCACGCCCGGAACCTGTGCCGGTTCCCCTGCCAAGCCCTCTGCCTGGCTGCGCATCCTGGTATCCCGGCTTATCGCTGCCGGAGCAATACCCTGATCCGCGCCCAGAACGAGACCCTTTCCCTTCCGGTCCTTTTCGATCTCCTGCTGGCATGATTTGATCCTTTCGTGCACTATAATTACTGCGCTGGCTTCACCCCCTCCCCAGCCCTCCCCCTGTCAGGTGGAGGGAGCGAGGACGATGGGGTGTTTCTGTTCTTAAGGTTCTAAAATATCCGGCCAACCTTGTTAAGCTGAATCTTCTTCACCAGCATTGAGATTTTCGACAAGGTTCTGCATCACCTTGATTGCCTCGACGAGCTTGGGGCGGACGATGGCTTTGAGCCGCCGCAGTTCCTGGTCGCCGAACTCGGTCAGGTGATAAACTCGTACAGTGCGCCGGGTGGGATCATCCCAGGTGCCCTCGATCAAATCCTGTTCCTCAAGTGTGTTCATCAGAGGGTAGATCGCGCCGGGATTGGCTCCCCACTGCTCCGCCGTCTGCTCGGTGATCAAATCCATGATCTCGTTGCCGTAGCGCGGCTTCTGGGAAAGAAGATGCAGCACATACAGGGGCAGCAGTCCGCCGCCTTTACTCAGGATACTGGCGACAAAGGGATTGAATGACGCCTGGCCTTGATGCCAGGGGCTAAAGCGGCGGCCACTAAAGGCCCAGTGGTCCTCCGGCCACGATCCCATGAAGTCATGGAAGAATTTCCGCCATTCACGGGCAACCTCTGGCGGAGCGGGCGGGCGGAACCCCGGATGATCGTCGTCGCAGGGCGGCGAATCGCAATCCGCCCACCGGCTGTGACGTTCTTCTGACCATTCCTGCCAGAAATCACGCCGACTTCTTCTGCGTCTATAACCTGGTGGCCCGCCTGGACCCATTAGCTTTCCTCCATGATAATCAAATATCGTTATCGATCTGAACTATATTGAATCCAATATAGTTGAACTAATTATACGACAGAGTGAGGAAATGTCAACCGGGTGGGGATATTCTGATGATTTTCTGATAATACATCAAGCGTCTTTTTCGTGGATCGACGGATGGAGAAAACAGCGCGGGCGCAGCAATGAACTTGATATTTCAACTTGGTAATACGTGGCCTATTTTGCAGGCAACGATCCACCCCCTCTGAGCGACCTGCGGTCGCCCATCTCCCCCACAGGGGGCGATCAGGCCTGGCTTTGTTTGATATGATTTGTTGTTTCCTCCGGGTGGTGGAAAGCTGCGTCAGGGTAACATGTCGCAGAGTTCCTGTTCAGTGATGATGGAAACGCCAAGCTGGTTGGCTTTATCGAGCTTGGAGCCGGGATTTTCGCCAGCGAGGACGTAGGCGGTTTTACCGCTGACCGACCCGGCGACCTTGCCGCCATGTGATTCGATCAGCGCCCTGGCTTCGTCACGCGAGAGGGTGGGAAGCGTACCGGTGATCACAAAGGTCTGACCGGCGAGTCTGTCGGAGGATG
>DAOUES010000209.1:0-9489 GCA_034430335.1 Anaerolineae bacterium
CCGTAGCGCCGCTCCCAGGCACGAAGCGTCACCGGTTCGATCCCGGTCGACTGCGAGACGGCCTTGATATTCAGCAATGGATCACCGGAAATGTTCGAGAAAAGTTGAATTTCGTCCTGGGACATGGATCAATCTTAAATATGAATGAATACTGGCGATTGCGGTGTTTTGTATATGCTTTGCATTATGATTGTACTAACAGACCGTGAGCATTGCCACTTCTCTGGCCAGGGCTTTAGCGGGGACCGTTCGCGGCGCGGATATACTGATCCAATTGAGCAGCCGAAGCGCTGCCATAATGCACGGCGTCGGTCTCACCCTGGGAATCGACGATGTAGGTGGTGGGAATGGAGCGGATACCATATACTGCCGCGATCTGCTCACTGCTATCCAGCAGGACGGTCACATCCAGGTCGTTGGCATCCAGATAGCGTTGAACGTCGGCCTGACTCTCGCCGATATCGACGGCAAGGACGACCACGCCCTGACCGGCATAGCGACGGTGGACATCCTGCAAAACCGGCAGCTCGTCGACACAGGCAGGGCACCATGTCGTCCAGAAGTTGACGATCACCACCTGGCCCCGGTAATCGGCGAGGCTCACCGTTCTGCCATCCACCGATTGGGCGGTGAACCGGGGAGCAGGATTGCCACCTGCGGCCAAATCCGGGATCGGGGTGGGAAGTGCGGAAGAAAATCCCCGGTTTACCTGGCCCGGATTGCGATACATCAGCAAGACGACGACGAAGCCACCGAAAAGGCAGACAAGCGTGGCGATAAAAATACCAGTCAGCGAAGACGGTCTTTTCGTGTTACCTATTTCCTGCTGCACGTTAGGGTTGATATCCTTTCGGGTTCATGGAAGCCAGACGCCATAATAGGCATCTTCAACGAGCGTCGAGAACTCACCGGTGTCGAGGTCGAAGAGCAGAAGATCGGGGCCGGAACCGGTCGTCAGATCGAAGCACTGGACGAGCAAACGGTTCGCGCCCGGCTCCCAGGCAAAGCGGGTATGATTATAATTCTGAGATGCCGTCAGTTGTTCTATCTGCCGCGATTCGACCTCATAGAGCATCAACTGGCTGCCCATGCCTTGACTGCGATCAAGCTGACGCCGGGCAAAGGCAATGTACCGGCCATCCGGCGACCAGACCGGGGCCTGGTCTTCCTGGGCATCGACATCAAGCGGGAATGATGCACCGGTATTGCGCAAATCGGCAATCCGGATTTCAGGGAAATACTGCCGCCCAACCGGGCGGATATCGACATAGACCAGCGAATCCCCATCCGGGGAGAAACTGCATCCTTCTCCGGAGGCGCCGGGGATTCGAAGACTGGTCCCATCGGCCAGATGGACAACCCGAACGGCATGCGACGCACTGTCGAAAACGGCCAACTCCGCGCCATCCCGACTCCAGCAGGGAGAGGCCCCATTCTCGTCAGGGTTTTCGTAAAGCGGCGAGGTCTGCCCCGATTCGGAATCCAACAGCCAGATCGTCGAAACGGTCGAGCCGCTCTCCATACGCTCGTAGGCCACCAGGCGGCCACCGGGTGACCAGACGGGATGCAGACACCGGCCCGGCGAACAGCCGGTCAGTTGGCGGAGGCCATCCCCATCGCGGCCAAGCTTCCAGATGTTCACTCCCCGGAGATCGTCTTCGACGGACAACACGACCTGTGTTCCCTCTTCATTGGGAACGATTTCGAGGATTTCCCCGACTGGCGCAGGGAGTTGAACCGGCGCTTCGCCCGGCTCCGACAGACGCCACAGTACCGGGTTCCCGGCTGTGGGCGAGAGATAGAGCAGTTCAGGACGCCGGGGGATAAACGACCATACCCGGCTGTCATGGATGGCTCTGCCGGAGGCGTCTTCGATGCCTGGGGCGATCTCGACCGTCACCGGGGTCAGGGGATCAAAGGGCTGCTCAGGGAAAAACACCAGCGTGCTGTCTTCCCAGAGAAAGTCACCGCCAACAGAGGGGCTGATCGAGAAAGCGGCAAGCGCCGAGGCGCGGTCGACCGGTTTGCTGAACGAAACGCGGACAGGGGTAGTCACCGCCGGAGAAGAACCGGGGAGCGGAAAGACCTCAACGATCCGGGAAGTGGAACGGGTAGAAATCGCCACAACTGCGGCTATACCCAGGGCGAGGAGGACGATTGCTATGAGAATCAGACGTTCGGTTCGATTCATAGTCTGCTTAAGATGTGACTGAGATAAGCGGTTGTCACTTTCAGAACGGTCACTGGATTATAGCGTGCCGGGGCGACGGGTGACTAAAAGACTAAATGCGCCGATTTGCAAGTTGCATATAATGGTAGTAAGGATAAGTGGGATTGAGACTTGTTGCAGACTTGACAGCACCTATGGCGGCTCCTGCTGCGAGAATGCACCGGGGAGACAATTGAGATGGGGAGACAGGCACACAGGTCCGATGACGACAGGATTCTCCGCGTAGCGCTGGACGCGCTGAAATCATACTGGCAGTATACGTCCGTGCAGCGCCAGCAGGCGGCAATCGCACTGCGGAATTTCGAAAACGAGGAAGCAATCGACGCTTTGATCGAAGCCCTGAACGATATGGACCCGGCCATTCGCAGAACGGCGCTGCAATCTCTGCAACACATCGGGCGACCGGCGGCAAAGTCGCTGCTCAAGGCGCTACAGCATTCAAAAGGGACGATCAGACGGGGAGCCGTGCAGGTACTCGGAGAAACAAAGACTCTCCAAGCAGCAAAACTGCTCCAGCGGATCGTCATCGACGACGAGGAGTGGAGCGTGCGGGCGGCGGCGGCCATCGCCCTGGGGGAGATCGGCGATGTCCGGTCGATACGCGCGCTGGGAGCCTCGCTGCGTGATGACATCGATTACCAGGTTCGAGAAGCCGCCGCAAACGGGCTGGGGAAAATCGGGGGAGACAAGGCCCGGCGCTTCCTCAAGCGGGCGCTCGACGACGAAAACCAGTACGTTCGAGTCGCGGCGGAGATCGCGCTGGATCGGATGCTGTAGATCAGACGCAGTATTTTTGTTGACGCCCCACCAACTGCCCGGTAAAATACCATTCTGCTGCGTGGCATTCACGCCCATCCCTGAACGGTTTCAGGAGAAGGTGGAGATGCCCGTTTTATTTGTCTATCAGCAGCAGACATAACACTAACATCATACCGCCATTGTAAGGGCACGAACCGTGCAACGCCCGCAGCACACAAGGTGCTCGTCAGCACAAAGGCGATGTAGAGAGGATATCGAGGATGAGCAACCAGATTGCATTGGAAGCAAGCAAACGAAAAATAACCGGCAAGAAAGTAAAACAGCTTCGCCGAGAAGGGATCATCCCGGCGATTGTTTACGGGCCGGAATCCGAGCCGCTCAAACTACAGATTGACCGGCGAACGCTGCGAAGGGTGCTTCAGGAGGCAGGCGGCACGCAGCTTATCGAAATCCAGGTTGGCAAGGAAAAGATTCCTACCCTGGCGCGTGAAGTTCAACGCGACCCACTCCGGGGGGACATCCTGCACGTGGATTTCTACCGTGTCTCGATGACCCGAAAGATCAGCGCCGAAGTGCAGGTCGTGTGCGTCAACGAGCCGCCGGTTGTTTCGAGCGGAGAAGCAATCATCATTCAGGCTTTGACGACGCTGGTCATCGAGGCGCTGCCGGCGGGACTACCGCCTCATATCGAGGTCGACTTGAGCGGCCTGACCGAGATCGGGGATCACCTGCTGGTCGGCGATCTCGTCCTGCCTCAAGGCTGTGAAGCATTAATCGATGACAGCGAACTCGTCGTAAAGATCGATTACGCCGCAGCATTTGAAGAGGAAGAAGAGGAAGGATTGGAAGACATGCTGCTGATGGAAGAATCGGCAGAAGTCGAGGTCATCACCGAGCGCAGGCACGACGAAGAGGAAGAAGAATAGGCGGTTCGCAGGACTACAGCTTTTCAGAAAACGTTCTGAACACCTGGCGCTTTGTCGAGCTGGTTGTCGGGTTATCTCCCGGCGCTGAAGCACCGGGCTAAACCTCCGGGGGAAGTACGGGGCGTTCAGGGGACAGTTTCAGGCACGAAGTCTGTGCGATCTGTCCAAGACATCATCTGAACGGCTATATCTATCCACCCAAAAGGATCAAGCGCCGGGCAGCAACCGCCCGGCACTTTTTATTTCCACCGGTCAATACCGGCAGGCGATCACGACTCCGTCGACGGACCGCCAGAATAGGAAAGGTCGACCTCGAAATCCCCGGCCTGCTGCCCCTGGTTCCAGAACACAAGTACGTAGCTTCCCGCCGCCGGAAGAGAATAGTCCTGAACCAGGATTCCGGCACCATTTACACCACGCGATGAAAACATCAGGTAGCCATCCGGATCGTACAGGTCGAAGTTCAGATCGATTGGGGCACCTGCCGAGAACCTGACACCCATATTGATCGTATCATCGGCACCGGTCCCAAACGTATACGAAAGCAGCGTTCCCGGCCCATAAATGTGACAGGGGAGCGGCGAGCCACCCACTTCGACCGGTTCCACAGTCTCTCCGACATCATCCAAAGCGTGAGAGAGCGTAAATTCAACCAGCCCCTCGGTTTCGAGCGGGATAAACTCAACCTGATAGCTTCCATCGTACGGGAGTTGAACAAATGTCAGGGTTTCAGGCTGACCAGGGCTGCTGTTGTTCACGTTCAGAAGCTGATTACCATTCTGGTCGTACAGGGCGATCTCAAAATCCAGATCAGGATTCTGAGGACGGGCCGTGATGCTGATCGGCTCGGACGCTTGATAATCAAAGGTAAACCAGGCACTGCGGCGGGGAGTCGCCTGTAATTCGAAACTCGTGGGTTCATCAAATAACACGAGTTCCCCGCCGGGGGATTGATCGACACGCAGCACGTAATCGCCAAACGTGCTGCCGTAGTTTTTTAGCGCCAGCGAATAGACACCCGACTGATCGGCCATGAAGTTCCACAGATAGGGATCGAGGCCGACGTTATCATCACGAGCGGCTACCAGATGTCCATCAGGATCGTAGAGATCGAAGAAGAGGTCGAGTTCGTCGCCAACCGCCTGCGCCCAGGCATCAAACCGCTCACCCCGTTCAGCCGGAATCCGAAACATGTGAACCGTCCCGACATCCGCCATTTTGCCAGCCATTTCGCCCGGAAATGAATCGAAGCTCCCCCCACCCTCAAGCGCCTGCCCTTCAAGGCCGTAGACCGAGACGCCAACTTCACCGCTGCCACCTTCCGACGAAATGCCCAATTCGTAGTAACCATCAGCAGGGAACTCGATGGCACCGAGTTTTTCAGGCTCACCAACACCGGATGAATTGGCAATGACAAGCTGGTGGCCTTCCGGCGTATAAATCTCGAGGACCGGGTCAATATCGCCTGACAGGACCATGACTTCGATGCTCAGGGGACGATCCAGCCGACCTTCAAGCGGATAGATAGAGACTGCATCGGGGATGATCTCGGCGCGGTAACGCTCAAGCAGCACGATCCCCTCACCGGTGTTCGGCGGAAGCGGCGGCGGTAGAACGGCCCCGGTGGGGGTGATGGTCAGTGTGGGCGGCGGCTGGGTGAGTTCCGGCGTACCGGTGGCCGAATCGACACCGGAACCGGCGTGACAGGCAGACAGGCACACCACGCCGAACAAACACAACAATAACGCGAACGCTCGATAAAGACTGCCGGACGATAGATTTCGAACGCACATAGTATCAAAAAAGCCTCTACTGCTCGCGACTGAACACCAACTGGTAGCGACCTGCTCCCCCGGATACAGTATACACAACAATGGTATAAGTTCCGGTTTTGGTCAGCTCGTAGTCAACCAATTCGGGATCGGCAGCGGTTCGCCCCGGAGGGCCATCGACGAAGATTTCCTGCCGCCCATCCGGGCCGAGAAGAGCCAGACACAGATCGAAATCGCCTTCAAGACGGGTCGACGACGTTCGCAGACTGATCCGTTCGCCAGCGTAGGCATCGAAGGTGTAATAGTGAAATACGTGGTTCGATTCGAAGCTGCCACTTCGTACCTGCTCGTAGGCACTCCCGATCAGGCCGCCGCCGGAGGGGATCACACCTTCGAGCCGATTCACCTGAAAGGCCGCCTCACCCGATCCGTCCCATTCGAAGCGCAGCCGGTATCGCCCGGAATAGGGGAGTTGAACTTCGTTCAGGCGAACGACCTGACCAGGGCCGGTACCGGCTGAATAGGCAATCGGCTCACCAAAAGGGCTGACGAGATACAGCCCGACCTGGAGCGACTGGCCGGGCGACGCAGCGACGGCGATCAGGTCGCCGACTTCGCCATCAAACGATACCGATACGTCGTCACCGCCGTACAACCCGACATAATACTCGCTGCCATAGACGATATCGGGTGATCCCGATTCGACAGGAATGTCGGTATCCGATGAAAGGGTGAAAGTGTACTGGCCGCCGGTATCGCCAGCGGCAGAGACAAGCGCCACATAGGAACCATCCATCAAAGCCACGAATCCGGGCATCTCCAGCCCGGTGTACGGGGAGTCAGCGGATGGAGCCAACTCTTCGATCAACCGCCCGTCCGGGCCATAGAAGGCGATACGGAGCGAAAGCTCGCCGGGATTTGCCGGGCGAGCAGCCAGCGTCACAACATCGCCGCGATCCAGTCTGTACCGGTAGGTGTGATAGACATTCGGCAGAGCAAACGCCGCCACTATCGACTGGCCGACGCCCTCATCGGCGTTTCCGCCGCTGCGCTCGGCCAGAGCGCTGACGATGGCCTGGCAGCTACCCGATCCTTCGACAGGAGAGATCAGCAGGCGATACCAACCCGAATAGGGGAGGGTGAACTCGTTGATCGCCAACTCCGAAGCACCCGGCGTGGACTGCACATAAGCCAGCGTATTATTGAACATATCGACGAGATACAGATCGATAATCAGCCCTTCGCCCTGCATCCGCAACATGACCCGAACCGGCTGAAGCGAGGCCGACGGAAAACTGTATGACACTATTCCCAATTGGACATCAATCTCACCCGTCATATCCAGGATCACCGATCCGGGGCGGTACGGCTCGGACACCTGAGCAGCGGTCGGGTCAGGGACAGGGGTGGCAGACAGGGTTTCGGTTGGCACCTGGGTAGCACCTGCCGGGGTGGTCGTCGGCAGGCTTACCGGGGCATCATGAATACAGGCGGACAGAAGGCAGGCCAGTATCCCGGCGACACCGACAATGAACAAACGCACTCTATGGCAGATTCGATCACGACTATATTTCATCGACATAGTTTTGCGAATTGTCAACTGAACCCGCAGCATCTTCCTGCGGTGGGACAACGGCACGGGCAAAAATCATATAGCCGGTATGCCCAACGATCCGATCCTCCGGGCGCACACGGGCAGGTACGGTCTTATACTGGCGGAGGATCAACTCCTCGGCCTCGACGAAGCCAAAGCCCGGATGGGCGGTCAGAGAACCGATTATGTGAGACAACTGGTTTACCGTCGGCACCAGACAGCCAAGCACGCCGCTTCCCCGCAAGGCTTCGCGGGCCTGGTCAAGATACTCCCAGGGAGACAGCATATCGAGAAAGAGTGCATCGACATCAGTCTGCTCAAATCCTTCCGCGATATCTCGATTAATGAAAGTTACCCGGCCCGACAACGCAGCGCGCCCGATATTCAGCCGGGCAAGTTCCTGCATATCCAGCCGGTTATCATAAGAATAGACGTGACCGCCGTCGCCGACAAAGGTCGCAAGGGCCAGGCAGAATCCCCCGCTGCCGGTCCCAGCTTCAATCACCCTGGTGCCGGGCTTGATCCCCAGCCGCAGGATCAGATACCCCGAATCCTTCGGAAAGATGATCTGGCTGGATCGCTTCAAGTAGCGGATCAATTCCTCTGTGGTTGGCAGCAGGAGATGATAAGAAAAACCGAGATGCGTTTTGACCTTCCCCCCCAGGGGCTGATCAATCAAGTCGTCATGGTATAAAATCCCGCGATGGGTTTGCAGCCTTCCACCGGGCGTTAAGGTTCTGATAAAGTGTTTGCGGTCCTGTTCACTGAGGATCAAGACCACGTCCCCTGGTTGAGCGCGACGCAAGCAGCCTCCTTGATAACCCGGAACGAGCCAGACGAATCAGGTTTAAGAAATAGCCAGGCATAGAAAGCAACGTTTTCACCCCCACCCCCACCCCTCCCCCTCAAAGCGGGAGGGAGCGGAATGTTGTTTTTATTGGGGTTGAACATGATTGCCCATTTAAATTCTAAAGATTCAATAGTCGCCGTAATTGATAACCCGCTGGCGGCAGGTCTCAATCGTATCGCCATTGTAACAAAAATTACCATTATCACATCATTTTGTGTTTACACAACGCTGGAAGTACAGTAAACTGTGATCCTGTCGAGGCGTCAATGGAAGCTCGGATGGGGAACTACAATCAATGCCAACTGTTCTTGTCGTTGACGACGAAGTGGGTACCCTTACACTCGTCGGCATCATGTTAGAGAGGGGCGGCTATAATGTTCTCAAGGCTCAGAATACACACACCGCATTGGAAATCCTACAGGCCGATCAGCTTGATTTGATCGTCCTTGATATCATGATGCCAAATATGGATGGCATTGAGCTGTGCAAGGTAATACGTTCCAATTCGCCTATCAAGTATATACCGATAATCATCATGTCGGCACGGAGCGACCCGAAATCAGTTCAGTGCGGGTTAGAAGCCGGAGCGAATGATTACATTCAGAAACCGATACTGCACCATCAACTTCTGGCCAAAGTTCAGAAGGCCCTACAGAATAATCGGAACGGACAAATTGTGAGTTAGCAAATGGCAAAACTATTGTGTGTCGCGAAATGGCCGGACAAGAAAGAACACCTGCCCGAATACCCAATCACATTCGAGCTTTTACTCGATCCGGGTGAGGCTTCGGGTGAAGTATCAATTGACTGGGTGAAATGCCAGACCAGGTTCACTATCCAGTACCGGGAAGACGGCGAAAAAGAACTGCTGGCCGAAGGCATCGGGCAAATGCTCTCCCGTGATCTGCTGCGGCTGCAAAAAGACCTGAAAGCGCTGCTGACACAGCGCCAGATCGAGCACCTGACCTTCGTCCCGGTAACCCCATTGTTCGAGTTGTGGATCAACCGACTATCAGACGACCAGTACCGGGTGGTTGTATGGCAGGACCTGGCCGACAAGTTCGACAGCGTCAGCAATGTCGGCTTCCAGGGGCTGCGCTTCACCAGCAACCGCGCCCGGCTGCTCGGCTTCATGCATGCGCTCGAAGCCGACCTGGAAAAGGTGACTTAGGAACTGTAAAAATATAAGTATGTCTTTTGATCTTCGGGCGATTCTGCCCTCACCCCTAAATCCCCTCTCCCTCATGGCGAGGGGACTTAAGCCCTGATGAAGAAGAACCGGGGATGAGAAGTAAACAATACTGTCCACGTTATTTTGCAGCATCAATCTCCCTATATTTGGAGAATACGGAGTTATT
>DAOUES010000210.1:0-30320 GCA_034430335.1 Anaerolineae bacterium
CTAAGGAGTTGTAAAGAAACAACTCCGCATTTTCCAAATACAGGCAAATCAGGGTGTTAAGTCCCCTCGCCATGAGGGAGAGGGGATTTAGGGGTGAGGGCAGGATCAAAAAAGGCGGACTTATATTTTTACAGTTCCTAATCGTATTTTACCAGTATCCTGCAAACCTGGCAGAGGAAGTGATACAAGAGCGTCCCGAATCTTGTATAAACGGATTCCTACATTCTGTGATTCCTACGGACTGATCGTGATCACCTGGGGCAAAATATAAAACTCACTGCCATCGGCCAGCCCGCTGATCGCGCCGCCGGGCGTCTCCTTCCACCCGACCCGCAGGCGGTAGCTCCCCGGCGGGATCGACTCGCCAAGCACCAATCCATACACCACCTCGACCACTTCGCCGGGTGCCCAGCCGGTCGTCGGGCGGCTGCCATTCGCCGGAATCTGCTCCCACTGCGCCCGCATCTGCCCCGCCTCATCGACTAACTGCACAACCGAAGTCAGGTTATCGGTGAGCGGCTGCTGCGGCTGGTAATACAACGACAGGTGCAGCCCATCGCCCTGACTGAAGCGCGTCCGGGGCAGATCGTAGCCTAGCAGTCGAATCCCGTTCGACCAATCGACGGCGGCGGCGATCTGCATGGCCGGGACTTCGAAGCTACGCGGCGGCGTGCTGACCACCATCGAGCCGACGATGACCTGATCGCCGGTCGGCTGCCCGCCCGCGTCGACAAGCTGCACGGCGACCTCGTAGCGGCCCGCATCGAGACTGCCGGGAACATGGAGCATGTGGACACCGCGCCACACGTCGCGCTTGCGCCATTGATCGGTCGGGTAGCCGGTGGCAGGCGGCACCGAACGCGACGACGCAGCGATCTCCCCCTCCTCGTCGATCCAGATCAGCCGGGCATCGAGCGCCCCTGACGGCACCTCCCGCGCCCGCCACACCCAGATCACCGGCACCTGCTGCCCGACCTCGGCCTCGGAGGAGATCGCGTTCATGGTGACCAGCGTCAGCGCCCCGTCAAGGTCCGCGTTGAGCAGCGGCCCGATCTCCAGGTCGCCGGTGCTGGCCGCGCGCCGGGGCGGGGCGACTTCGACCACAGCCAGATCGAGCAGAATGTCGGTCTGACCCGCCGCATCGATCACGCCCAGGTTGTAGCCGAAGACGGGATCGATCAGCGCTGCCTGGAGCGCGTACACGCCGGGCGGGGTGCCGGGCGGCAGCGGCAGATCGACCGCCTGCCGGACGTAGAATCCGGGCACCCATTCGGAGGTGGGGATGCCATCGGGCGCGGCAAACTCGACCTGCGAGACGATGATCCCCGCCGGATCGCGGAGCAGCAGCGAACCGCCGATCTTCTGCTGGATCATATCCCCGGAGGGCGTCCAGTAGAGCGTCAGCGGGAGGGCCTGCCCGGAGCGGAAAGTCGAACCGGGTAGATCGCAGCCGATCAGCCTGATCTGCTCCCCGAACACGGCGTCGACCGGGTGTTCAAGCCCGGCGATGGTGCTTTCACTGTAGCGATTATGCTTGAACGGCGACTGGATGTTGTCGATCAGGAGCGCCTTGAGCGAAAAAGCCAGCAGCCCGGCGATCAGCACCCCGGCGAAGACCGGCCCGGCCTGCGGCCAGCGGTCGACGACGGGCAGTTCCGGCGGTGACCAGATCGGCAGGGCGCGGCGAGGGAGCAGCAGCACCGCCAACATGATCGCCAGCATCACCAGGCTGATAATCCCCGCCGCCAGCCGGACACGGGTCGGGGAGAAGCCGATCTCCAGCAGGTGGATGCCTTCCGGCACGGCGATGCTGATCAGGCCGTCGGGCGCGTTGGGCCGGATCGTCAGCGGGGCGGAGTCGAGCAGCGCCCACCAGCCCGGAAAATAGAACCAGTCGAAAAGGAGCGTCGTCTCTTCCTCAGCGACGAAAACCATCCACCCGCCGTCTTTGTCCCAGCGAAGCTGCGATTCGGCGATGGCCGGGTTCGGCTGCAAGCGGGGGATTGTATCCGATTCGGCGTAAAGACCGGTCAGGCGGTCGGGGCCGGGCAGCGTGGTCACCCAGCGCGGGTAGCTCTCTGCGTCGGGCGGTGCGCCCTGAAGCAGGCGCTCCCGCTCGTAGTTCTGCGCGTCGATAATCGATCCACTTTGTTCATTGGGCAGAAAGGTGGTATACAGCCAGGGCAGGCCGTAGACGATCAGCAGCAGGACGATCCCCCCGGCGGCGATCCCGCGCAGCAGCGCCGACCGCAGCCGCCGGGTAACAAGGGCCGCCCCGCTTCCCGCCGCAGCCGCCAGGATCAGGCTGGCCGGGCCGATCAGCCGCCAGGGATACTGGATCAATTGCAGGCGGTAGACGGCTTTCCACATCAGCCCTGATGCAGGGAGCGACAGCACGACGAGGCCGACCAGCAGCGGGGCAGCGATGAGTATCCAGCGGCGGAGCGGGGCGCGCTCCGGGTGATGGCGCGTTCCCTTGCGAGCAACCAGCACCGCCCCACCGATCCCCAGCAAAAGCTGCGGCCAGCCGAGCGGGTGGCGATCAGGGCGCGACAGGCGGGTGAGGTCGGCAGTCGGGGGAAATAAGAATACCTGCCGGAGCGATTGAAAATGCGCCGCATAGCTCTCGCCCGCGATCAGCCGGTCTAATTGGAGATACTCTCCCTCGGCAAGCGCAGGCACCCAGAAAAAAGCCGACAGCCCTGCCCCCACTATGATCGCCAGCACCAACCGGAGAAATGCCCGGCGCGGATCGGGGCTGATCCACCACAGCACCAGCGCATAGACGATCAGCAGGATGAACCCGATTGGCGAGATGGCCGGGTCGGCGAGCAGCAGCGCGGCCAACAGCAGCGCCGCCCGCAGCAGATCGCCTCGCCGCCCGCCAATCGCCACCCGGTGCAGCGTGTAGAAGTTCCAGGCGAGCAGCGCCAGTGCCAGCAGTTCCGAAAGCGCGCCATGTCCGGCCCACAGGATCAGCAGGTAGGGGGAGTAGACAAACGCGGCGGCGGTCACCAGCCCCATCAGCGGACCGCCCCACGAGTCGCCGAGCCGGTAGGCCCCCAGCGCGCCGAAAAGCGTGTAGAGGGCGGCTGAGAGCAGCAGCGCACCGACAAAGCTCATGCCGAGCATGTGGAGGAATTCAGGAAGCAGCAGGTAGAGCGGGGAGAGGGTCACGAAAAGCGGCAGGCCGTAGCCAAAACCCAATCCCGGCAGGAAGCGCGGCCAGAGCTTCCCGGCGTGATCGTAGCCGATCAGCCGGTACAGGTGCAGCATCGACTCGTCACCGGAGGGCAGCGATCCGAAGAACAGCGGGTGCAGCGCGGTGAGCGCCAATACGCCGACGGTCAGCACGACTACCAGGGAGCGTCCCCAGGCGGAGCGAGCCAGCCACTCCCAGAAAGTCCAGGCACGGCTTTGCAGAATATCTATGAACCGCGTTATGCGTGATGATCGTCTTCTGGATATCATGCTGCCGATACGCCGCGCTAGAAACGTCTCAGCCGATTATACGATCAACCCCGGTAGAGAACACAAAAAGGGCGACCCTTCACGACCAAAGGTCGTCGGTCGCCCCTGTTTGGTTTATCCAAATCGACCTGCGCTGTGCCCACTCCGGGCGACCACAAGGCCCCCCTACCAGCAATTCCTATCCGAAGTTCGCAAAGCGAATTTTCGGATAGGAGACTACAGCACCTCGATCAGGGCCTTCGGGTTTTTGATATCCTTCAGCGCGTTGCGCGTATCGACGATGATCCGGGCGTGCTCGGCCAGCCACGCATAGTCGATGGTCGTGTGGTCGGTGACGATCACCACGCAGTCGGCGGCGCTGACCGCTTCTTCGGTCAGTTCGACCGACTCCATCTTCAGCCCCTCATGGTGCATCGTGGGGACGAACGCATCGTGGTAGCTGACTTCCGCGCCGCGATCTTGCAGCAGGTGGATGATGTCGAGCGCCGGGCTTTCACGCAGATCGTCGATGTCGCGCTTGTAGGCCACACCCATCACCAGGACTCTCGCCCCGTTCACCGACTTCTTGACCGTGTTCAGCGTGTCCATCACCTTGGTGACGACGTAGGGCGGCATGCTGCTGTTGATCTCGGAGGCCATCTCGATGAAACGGGCCGTATAGTTGAGCGCCTTGAGCTTCCAGCTTAGATACAACGGGTCGATGGGGATGCAGTGCCCGCCCAGGCCGGGGCCGGGATAAAAGGTCATGAAGCCGAAGGGCTTTGTGCTCGCTGCCTCGATCACTTCCCAGACGTTGACATCCAGCTTGTCGCACATGATCGCCATCTCGTTGACCAGCCCGATATTGACCGCCCGGAAGGTGTTTTCGAGCAGCTTGACCATTTCCGCCGCCGCCGTCGAAGAGACGGGGATAATCGTGTTGATCGCCTTGCCGTATAATGCGGTGGCGACTTCGACGCATTCGGGCGTCGCCCCGCCGATCACCTTTGGCGTGTTGCGCGTCCCGTAGACCGGGTTGCCGGGATCGACGCGCTCCGGCGAGAAGCAGATGAAGATGTCCTCGCCGAGCGTGAAGCCGTTCTTCACCAGCCGGGGGATGATCAACTCGTCGGTGGTGCCGGGATAGGTCGTGCTTTCCAGCACGATCAACTGCCCTTTGCGGCAGTATTTGACGATCTCGTCTGCCGCCGCGATGATGTAGCTCATGTCGGGGTCTTTGGTCTTGCGGAGCGGCGTCGGGACGCAAATGCTGATCGCGTCGACCTCGCCCAGCACGCCGAAATCGGTGGTCGCCGACACCAGCCCTTTGTCGACCAGTTCGGCCAGCTCACCGGTCGGGACATCGGGGATATAGCTGTGCCCCTCGTTGATCAGCCTGACCTTTTCGGCGTTCACATCGACGCCCGTTACGTGATAACCCTCTTTGGCAAACTCCACCGCCAGCGGAAGCCCCACGTACCCGATGCCGATCACGGCGATGCGGACTTCACGGTTTTTGATTTTTTGTAGAAGTGTCTCTTTGATGGTACTCACTGTAACCCTCTTTGAATGTAAACAAATACCGGCACCTGCCGCCCACAACAGGCGCGGAGCGCCGTTCTATACATCAAAACGTTTCAAGTTTAATCGCTGCGATCTCGGAAATAGGCGATGATCTCGTCCAGGGTCTGGTCAAGATTTTTACGCGGCTCCCAACCGATCACCCGGTTGATCTTCGAGATATCCGGCTGGCGGCGCTGCATGTCTTCGAAGCCTTCTTCGTAGGCTTCGTTGTAGGGGATCATCTTGATCGCCGACTCGCTGCCCGCCCGCTCTTTGACCCGGTGCGCAAGCTCGTAAATGGTCACCTCTTCCTGCGTGCCGACGTTGAAGACCTCGCCGACGGCGGCGTCGGTTTCGGAGAGCAGCGTGATCGCATTGACCACGTCGCTGACATTGGCGAAGCAGCGCGTCTGCTGGCCGTCACCGTAAACCTGGATGTCTTCACCGGCCAGCGCCCAGCGCACAAAGCGGGGGATCACCATCCCGTACTGGCCGCGCTGTCGCGGGCCGACGGTGTTGAACAAACGGAAGATCACCACCGGCAGCCCGATTTCCTTGTGGTAGGCCAGCGCCAGGAACTCGTCGAGCGCCTTGCTGGTCGCATAGCTCCACCGGCTGCGGGTGGTCGATCCCTGGATGCGGTCGTCGTCCTCGCCGAAAGGCGCTTTATTGCTCTTGCCGTAAATCTCCGAAGTCGAGGCGAGCATCACCTTTTTCCGGTAGCGCCGGGCCGTTTGCAGGACGATATTGGTGCCCATCACGTTCGTCTCGATGGTATGGATCGGCCTGCTGACGATCAGGCTGACGCCGACCGCCGCCGCCAGGTGGAAAATCTGGTCGCACTCGCTGACCAGCCGATCCATGACGTTGATATTGGTGATCGTCTCGATGGCGAAGTGAAAACGCGGGTCGCCGGTCAGGTGCGCGATATTCTCGAAGCGCCCCGTCGACAGATCGTCGATGACGGTGACCTCGTAGCCCTTCGCCAGCAGAGTTTCACATAAGTGGCTGCCGATGAAACCGGCACCACCGGTAATTAACGCATGTGTCATTGATTATGTCCATTTGAGCATGTGCGAACTGGCCGATTCAAATCACCAGCCGTCCGGGTTTGCTCCATTCAGTGGCGTGGATTGTAGCAAGCCCCCCCTACTCTGTCCACCGGGAAACCCTACGAACGCCAGTCGTTATTAAACCGCCGGGGGCCTTTCTTCTCCTCTTCTTCTTTTTTCTCCAGTTCCTCCTGCTTTTTGCGATAATACGCCTGGCGCTCACGTACGGCATGGCAGCCGACCATCGCCGCCAGCGAAGGGAAGAACAAAACGGTAAAAGGCCACTTGATCAGCAAGAAGAAAAACAGGAATGAAAATAGCCCGGCGACGACGATGGAGTAGATCAGCGAGGCCGACGCGGTCAGCGCGCTCAACCGGAACGCCTCCTTCACTTTCGGCTCTTCCAGGCTGACCAGGTAAGCCGGGACGTAAAACTGGACGATGATCCACAGGATGGCAAGCGACACCATCACCGAGCGGGCAGCCACCGCCCAGACTGCATCGATCTGGCCGTAATAGTAGACATTAAAGAATGTCAGCCCGAACATAAGCAGGTTGAGCGCCGCGAGTATCCACGCCCGCCCGAAATGCTGGCGCGCCCCGTCGTACATATCGTGCAGTTTTATCACGCGCCCCTCGGCAACCTTACTGGCAGCGGCATACATCCCGATCAGCGCCGGGGGGCCTAATACGATTGTAGCCATGCTCAAGACGACAATCAGGTTCATACCGACCATGATCAGGAATTCTTCGAACCAGTCGACACACCCGCGTGCAATCACCTGCAGCGGCGCAGGCAGCCGCTCGATGAAATTTGACACTTTACGGAATCGCTCAGACACGATGTTCCCCCTCGCATGTACTCCTGTTAAAGATCGAGATCGTAGATTTTCCGCCGGGGCCAGCCGGATTCTCCGGCCAGCGCCCGCGCCGCGCTGCTGCGTGATTCACCCTGCGCCAGAAGATCGGCAAGCCGGGCGCGGATTTCATCTTCAGTCCATACCCCCGCCGAACCGGGATCGGCCCCGGAAACGACCAGTGTGAACTCGCCGCGCGGCGCGTGCTGTGTAAAATGACCGATTGCCTCGTCCAGCGTCCCGCGCCAGATTTCCTCGTAGAGCTTGGTCATCTCCCGCGCCGCGCACACTTTGCGCGGGCCGAGTATGTCCCGGAGATCGGCCAGCACGTCGAGCAGCCGGTGGGGAGCCACATAGAAAACCAGTGACCCGTCCCAATCACGCAGGTCTTCCAGCGCCGCCCGCCGCGCCGCCGACTTGCGGGGCAGGAACCCGATAAACGCGAATCGGTCGGTGGGCAGCCCCGAAGCGACTACCGCCGGGAGCAATGCGCTCGCGCCGGGCAGCGGCACAACCGTCAGCCCGGCGGCGATGGCGGCCTGGATCAGCTCGAAACCGGGATCGGAGAGGCCCGGCGTTCCGGCATCCGATACCAGGGCGACATCGCCCGCTGCCAGTTTTTCGAGAATCCGGTCGAGCTTGACCAGTTTATTATGCTCATGATAGCTCGTCTGGGGCGTCTCGATCTCGTAATGGGCCAGCAGTCGCCCGGTGGTGCGGGTGTCCTCGGCGGCGATCAGGTCGACTTCACGCAGAACGCGCAAAGCCCTCAGGGTGATGTCTTCCAGGTTCCCAATCGGCGTGGGAACGATATAGAGGATTCCCGCCATAGCCGTTCACGCTATCAGATAAGGGCGACGGCATTTCTGGCCCCGTCGCCCCATCAATCGACCGTCATAAGTGACCATTGAGATCGTTCAGTCAGACTGCACCTGGACGAAATTCACAATGGCGATATTCTCGCTGCACGAATCGGACGTTTCGATGACGACGTTGTCAGAAAGCGCCATCCCCGTTTCGCTCACCAGCTTCACCGTGAACGTCCCGGCATACGGGCTGGCGTCGATATAAATCTCGTAGCCCGCCGGGCCGTACTGCGTGGCGTTCCCGGTGAAATCCAGCGCGGAGAACAGGTCGCCGTCTTCGGCGACCACCGGTATGCCCAGAAGCGGTTCGCCGTCGCCGTCGAACACCTGCCCGGCAATCGCCAGGTAGTCGCAGCCCTCCGTGCCGAGATGCGGCATATAGGCAGCCGGGGCTTGCAGTTCGAAGGCAAAACGGGTCTGGGTCAGCGTGGCTTCGATGGGCGCAATCGCCCCGGTAGCAGTGAGCGCCGGTGTCTGGGTGGCCGCTGGTTCCTCGGTCGGGAAGGCAATCGGCGGGGTATTCGTTGGCTCGACGGTGATCTCCGGGGTGGGTGTTTCTCCCGGAGTCGGCGATACCTTCGGCATGTTGATCTCCCCCGACACCTGCGCCGACTCCAGCGAAAACAAAGTCGGCGTTGGCTGCGGGGCAGCCGGTGGAAACGGGTTGATCGCCAGGGTGGGATTGCGTATCAGCAGGACGGTGACGATGCAGCAGCCTACCGTCGCCGCCAGGAAAAACAACGATATCACATTGTAGATCAGGTTACGCTCTCGCGGGCTGCGTGTTGGGCCAACCGATTTTACTTCTTCCAGCGTTGCCGGTTGGTCGGCGGCGAAATCGCCAAACGGGTCGAAGTCACTCACAAAAGAATCTCCAGAATAGGCCGCCGATCGGGCCTGCCAGGATTATTGAATTTGGTCAAAGACTAACAGCGCCAGGTTGCTGTCGCAGCTTGGAACGGTAACGACTGCGATCTCGTCGGACAGCGCCTTGCCGCCTGATGTTTCCAGTTGAATGGTAAAGATCCCGCTGACCGGCGCACTGTCAAGATAGAATTCCCAGCCGCTGGCCCCGTACTCGGTTTTGCTGCCCGTCACACGGGTTTCATCCAACCCGCCCCCGGTGATATGAACCGTGATGCCCACCGCGTGCTTCCCCTGCAAGTTGAACACCACCCCGGCGACGCCCGCCCAGTCGCAGCCTGCGGTATTGGCAAAGTTGGTCGTATAGGTAACCTCGCCATCGCGCAGGACGTAATCGAAGGGCGCGCGGGTGGGGGTGAGCGTTGCCGTCGGCGTGGCGCTGGGAGTCAGCGTTTCGGTCGGCGTCTGGGTGATCGTCGGGGTATCGGTTGGCGTCGGCGTGATCGTCGGCGTCAGGCTGGGGGTGAGGGTGATCGTCGGCGTGAGCGTGATCGTCGGCGTGAGGGTGAGCGTCACCGTTGGCGACGGCGTGTACGAAGCGTTGGGCGTTGGCCCGACGACGGTCGGCGTGAAGGTTGGCAGCGTAAACAGGGTCGGTTCGGGCGTCTCCGGCTGCGCGTTCCCCCCGTTCGCCAGGGCGCTGGCTACAACCACACAGCAAACGACGACGGTAAGCGCCAACATCGCCGCCGTGACGAGATTGTAAATCTGTACTCGATTTCCTTTTTCAGGAGACTCGTCAAGCATTTTGCCGCTCCTTCCCGGTTCCAGCCGCCCCCACCAGCAGGGCTTTATAATCTACGACGCAAACGTGACAAGCTGCTGGATATCAGCACCGTCACGCAGTTCCTGACGCCAGTCCTGAATGGCCTGATCCAGCAAACGCTGGCGTGTTTCGAATTCGATCTCGCGGGCAGGGTCGAATTCCAGGGTCTCGACGATGTGGAATCCCCACGCACTGGAAATGACGCCGCTCACCTGTCCCGGCTGCTGGCCGAAAGCGGCCTCCTCGACTTCCGGGACGAGCAGCCCGCCGCGCGGGAACCATCCAAGATCGCCGCCGGTAGAAGCAGTCGTCACGTCGACCGAATGGGCCGCCGCCAATGCAGCGAAGTCCTCGCCGTTGTTCAGCCTCGCCAGGATATCCTGCGCTTCGGCTTCCGTTTTCACCAGGATGTGCCGGGCATGGACATGCTCGGCGGTGGTCGGCACCGCTCCGACGACCGGCTCCAGCAGTTCGCCAGTCAGCAGGTCGAGACGCAGCACTTCACGGAACTCGTCCTGCGTATAATAGTTCGCCTGGAGCCAGTCGTTAAAGTATTCCTCACCGGTCTCGGCGATCATCGTGTTGATCTCGGCATCGACTGCTTCATCGGTGATCACAATCCCCTGCTGTGCGGCAAGCTGGCGAAGCAGCTCGTTTTCGACCAGCAGGTCAAGCACCTGCTGCTGGTAGCCTGCCCGGTCGGCGACTTCATACCCCAGCGCCGCCTGTCCGGATTCGAAGCGGGCTAACTCGCGCTGGTAGGTCACCAGGCTGATCGGCTGACCATTGACGATCACCGCGATCTCTTCTTCTTCGACATCACCCGCAGCACTCTCTTCCTGCTGAGGAGCACCCGGCGTATAGTTCATCGACGGCGTCAGGGCCATTGGCCCTCCACACCCCGAAAAAACAAGGCAGGCCAGCAAACCGGCCAACCCATATTTCTTTACCAAAACCAATCTCTGATTGCCTCACCTGTTCCATGTAGGTAAAAACCGATAAGGTCCGTCATACCAATCCTTTCGGTTTTCACGAAATATCAATCACTTAGGTTAAGTCAATTGTAGTGATTATCTGCCAAAGCAAAAACAGTCTACTCGGAAGTATGGCTTTTGGCAAGACTGCCGCGAGGCACCACCTGCGCCGTAATGGTCAGTCAATGGTATACGGGTAGATCCAGTCGCCTTTCTGCACCCGGTCGATGACCTGCAAGGCGACTTCCTGGTCGGCGAACGCCTCGTCGATGGGTTCGTGGTCGATCTGCATGCTTTCGACCTGCTGGACGATGTTGGTCACGCCGCCGTAAATCTGAACCCAATCGTCGATGGCGAGACGATCCCACAGGTGGATCACCGCCACCCCGATCCGGTCGAAATAATGAGTAACCTCCCCAATTGGTTGGAGTTCCTCGCCCATCGCCTGTTCCCCCGTTACCTTTTTCATTTTATGCCAGTATATCACAGAAGGCAGAATTTATTGTGTATGAAACGATCTGGTAAAATCGCCGGGCTGATTCGCATACAGATAATCATCACCCTGTGATATGACGTTTTACACTGACACGAATTTTAGTCATGCCTATAATTTTGTATAAGGTCACCCTTATAATCGCCCATCATACGAAGCAGACGACCAAGACAAGGAACGAAACAGCGAGACATGGCAGATACAATCGCACTGGCCGGTAACCCGAACGTCGGCAAGAGTTCGCTATACAACGCCCTTACCCGCACCTGGCAGCACGTCGGAAACTGGCCGGGGAAAACGGTCGAGAAGAAGGAAGGCAAAACCTGGATCGACGACCAGGAGTACAATGTCGTCGATCTGCCGGGCATCTACAGCCTGACCGCCTACTCGATGGAGGAGATCATCACCCGCGACTTCATCGTCGACGAACACCCTCGATTGGTCGTCGCGGTGGTCGACGCCTCCAACCTGGAGCGAAATCTTTACCTCGTCACCCAGCTTCTCGAACTGGAAGTTCCCCTGCTGCTGGCGCTGAATATGGCCGATGTCGCCCACCAGCACCATATCGGCATCGACCGGCGGCGGCTGTCGCAGCAGCTTGGCGGCGTCCCCATCGTGGAGACGGTCGGCAACCGCCGGATCGGGATCGACGACCTCAAGCAGGCGATCCGATCCGCCTGCGAGCAGACCCTGCCGGGCCAGCCGCCGATGTCTTACAGCCCCGAAGTAGAAAACGAGATCGGCTCCCTGGTAAAAATGGCCGAGGATCGGCAGCCGCTCGGCGGGCGCTACCCGGCCCGCTGGATGGCGATCAAGCTGCTCGAATCGGATGAAGACATCGTTCCCCGCCTGCAGGCCGACGGACAGGCGGCCCTTCTCGAAGCCGCCCAACACTCGATCACCCGCATCGTCGAGGCGACCGGGGAGGACCCGGAAACGCTGATCGCCGACTGCCGCTATCGCTTCATCGGCGAGATTACCCACCAATCGGTTGAGCGCGACGAAGACTGCAAAGAAACCCCTTCCGACCGGATCGACCAGGTGGTCACCCATCCCATCTTTGGCATCGTGATCTTCTTCGCCCTGATGTGGCTGGTCTTCCAGTTTACCACCAACGTCAGCGCGCCCTTCGTCGACTGGATCGACGGGGTGATCGGCGGGCCGGTCACCCACTGGATCACCGCGATACTGGGCTGGATCGGGCTGGGCGATACGTGGGTCGAAAGCCTGTTCGTCGACGGGATTATCGCCGGGGTTGGGGGTATGCTGGTTTTCGTGCCGGTCTTATTGACCCTGTTTTTCAGCCTGGCGATCCTTGAGGATTCCGGCTATATGGCCCGCGCTGCCTTCGTGATGGAACACATCATGAAGCTGATCGGCCTGCCGGGGAAGGCGTTCCTGCCGCTGATCGTCGGGTTCGGCTGCACCGTCCCGGCGATTTACGCCTCGCGCACGCTCGACAACGAAGACGACCGCAAACTGGTTTCATTTTTGACCACCTTCATAAGCTGCGGCGCGCGCCTGCCCGTTTACGTCCTGTTTGGGATCGCGTTCTTTGGCGCGCATTCGGGGCTGCTGGTATTTGGGATGTACGGCCTGGGGATCGCCATCGCCCTGCTGACCGGTTTTGCGATCAAGAAAATCTTTTTCGACGATAAAGAACCGGCCCCATTCGTGATCGAGCTTCCCCCGTACCGCGCCCCTGCCCTGCGCGATGTGCTGCGCCAGATGTGGCAGCGCACCGAAGAGTTCCTGCGCAAAGCGTCGACCGTCATCCTGGCCTTTTCGGTCGTCCTCTGGCTGATGCTGTCGATCCCGGTCGGCAGCGGCAGCTTTAACGATGTCGCCACCGGGGACAGCCTGTTCGGGACGATTTCCAGTACCATCGCCCCGGTATTCAAGCCTGCCGGGTTTAGCACCTGGCAGGCATCCGGCTCGCTGATCTCCGGGTTCGTGGCAAAAGAGATCATCATCGTCACCATGAACCAGATTTACCTGGAAGAAGGCAGTGACCAATCGCCGGAAGATGGATCGGCAGAGCAGACGCCCACTTTCGCGCAGGACCTCAGCGAGATTATCACCTCGTTTGTGATGGCGGTCGTCAAGGCCGTAGAAGAGATCGTCAACATCGTTCCGCGCACGGTCAGCCTGCTCCCCGGCATCCACCTGCGGGAAGTCAGCCTCTCTGCCGGTGATGCAGGCATCGAAGATACTTCGACACTCCAGGCGGCGCTCCGCGCACATTTCACCCCGCTGACTGCCGTCGCGTTTTCCGTTTTTGTGCTGCTCTACATTCCCTGCATTACGTCGGTGGCCGCCATGAAGCACGAATTCGGCACACGCTGGATGCTCTACCAGATCGCTTACACGTCGGCGATTGCCTGGGCAGCCGCCGTCGCCGTCAACCAGGTTGGCCTGCTGCTGGGATGGGGATAAGATGGAAACGACACTGACGCGGATACTGGCAGCCATCGAAGCCGCCGAAGGGCCGCTTTCGCTGAAGCAGTTGGCCGATCAATTCGACCTCAGCCGGGGATTGATCGAAGACATGCTTCAATTCTGGGTGCGGAAAGGTCGGCTCAGGGTGATCGAGGCGGGAGCGGAAATCGATTGTTCGTGCTGTGCAGCCAGGGCTGGCTGCTCCCTGGCGGCAAAGATGCCCAAACGCTACGAAATCGTCGACAATGATAATGAATCGGACGTCGATGCGGGGGTTTGCTGCGACCGGCAGCAGTTGGGGATGAGGATAAAATCATGATCAGGTCCGAAAGCACCGAGATGTATTTGAAGACGATCCTTGAATTGGCCACTGGTGAAGAACCGGTTGCCATCTCCCAGGTCGCTGAACGCTGGGGGGTGACGCCCGTTTCGGCCAACGAGATGATCAAGCGGCTGGCCGAATATGGCATGATCCTCCACGAGCCTTACAAAGGCGTATCGCTGACCGAAACCGGCCTCCGCCAGGCGACCAACGTCCTGCGGCGGCACCGCCTCTGGGAGCGCCTGCTGGTCGATCACCTGGGCGTCGACTGGGCAGAAGCCCACGATGCCGCCTGCCAGCTCGAACATGCCACCGCCGAGGCGGTCACCACCGCACTCGACGCATTCCTCGGCCATCCGACAACCTGCCCGCACGGCAACCCGATCCCCGATCTTAACCAGCCCATTAACGAGGCGGAGACACAGCCACTCAGCACGCTGGTAATCGGGCAGCGGGGGACGATCATACGGATACACCCGGAAGAGACACCCCTGTTAGCCTATCTTGCCGAACATGGAATCCATCCACAGGTGCCCGTCGAAGTGGAAGCAATCGCCCCCCTGGAAGGGCCGCTGACCGTGCGGGTCGGGGAGCAGCGTGCCGTCATCGGGCGGGAAGCGGCCAGCCGCGTCCACGTCGCCGCTTATTGAATCCTTTGATCCCAATATTCGGCCCCAACCATACCTGTACTCCGCTCCCTCCACCTTGCGGGGGAGGGCTGGGGTGGGGGTGAAAACATCGCTTTGTACTGCTTGACTCTATCTAACCCTGGTCATCACAAACATGGGTGGGCGTGATCGCCGCGCCGCACTGCGCACAGAATTTCGAACGCGGCAGCAGATCGCCGCAGTGCGGACAGCGGCGGGGCATCAACAGGTGCGGCGGGCAGGCATGCGGGGCAGGTTCGGCCCGGCAGATATGCGGCGGCGTGATCTCCATTCCACACTGCGCACAATACTTCTTCCCCGGCAGCAGTTCCTTGCACGACGGGCAGCGCTGGAGCTTCATCGTCGGGCATACGTGGAGCGGGTCGGGGCGGTGAACATACGTCGACGGCGCAGCCGGGCAGTGGTGTGAAGGCGTGATCTCCCCGCCGCAGGTTTCGCAGTACTGCTTTACCGGCAGCAGTTGGCCGCAGTCGAGGCAGCGGCCAGGCGCGGGCGGCGGCGGGCAAACGTGGGGAAGCGGATGGGGCGGGCAGACATGCGGCGGCGAAATCTCCTCACCGCACGTCTCGCAGTAGACCGGGGGCGAGATCGATTCGCCGCACAGAGAACAGGTTTGCGCCGAACGTGGCAAGCAGTGGTGTTCGACCGGCTTTTCCATCAGGCACCTCGCTGCGAGTGGATGCGCTTCATTGATCAATACGCACCGGCACCCGGGATTGTTGCAGAGCGCACCGGTACGGTATTATCTCACCTATGATTGATCCTTCGCCACTCCACGCAGCGCTGATCGTCTGGTTCGAAGCTCACCGAGAAGATCTCCCCTGGCGGCATACCGGCGATCCTTACGCGGTCTGGGTATCCGAGATCATGCTCCAGCAGACGCAGGTCGCTGCTGTGATTCCCTATTTCGAGCAGTTCATCGCGCAGTTTCCAACCGTCGAAGCCCTCGCCGCCGCGCCGCTCGGTGACGTGCTCAAGCAGTGGGAAGGATTGGGCTACTACAGCCGCGCCCGGAACCTGCACCGCGCCGCCCGGATGGTGATCGATCAATACGGCGGCAAACTCCCCGATACTATCGACGATCTAAAAAAGCTGCCCGGCATCGGGCCGTACACGGCGGGGGCGGTCGGCAGTCTTGCGTTTGGCCTCGACGTGCCCATCGTCGACGGCAATATTATTCGAGTCCTCACCCGGCTGTATAATATCGAAGACGATATCACGCAGTCGGCCACCCGGCGCAAATTATGGAACCTTGCCGGGGAGATCGTCCCGGCGGGGCGGGCAGCCCTGTGGAACGAAGGCTTGATGGAACTGGGGCGGCAGATTTGCACACCGCGCAACCCGGACTGTGAGATTTGCCCACTGGCCGGTCACTGTGAGGCGCACCGGCTGAACATCCAGCACGAGCGCCCGGTGCGATCCGCCCGGAAAACGGTGCCCCACGTCGACGTGACGGCGGCGGTCATCCGGGAGGACGGCGGCAAACTGCTGATCGCTCAACGCCGGGAAGACGCGATGCTGGGCGGCCTGTGGGAATTCCCCGGCGGCAAACGCGAAAAGGGCGAATCGCTCGAAGACTGCCTGCGGCGCGAAATCTGCGAGGAACTGGGGATCGAGATCGCAGTCGAGGCGCAGGTGACGACGATCAGGCACGCTTACACGCATTTCAAGATCACGCTCCACGTGTTCGAGTGCCGCCGCACGAACGGCGAGCCGCAGGCCGTCGACTGCGCCGACTGGGCCTGGGTCACACTCGACGAAGTTGATCGATATGCCTTCCCGGTCACCGATCAGAAGATCATCGCCACATTGCGCGATGGCGGCGGTCAGTTTAGTATGGATTTGTCGACGTAAGAATTGAGGAGGCTCAATGGCCGGCTCCCTGCCCCTGAGTGTTGTGATGGTCGTACGGAATGCCGCCGATGGCATTCCCGATACGCTTGAGAGTCTCCGCGCCCAGACCTTCACCGGTTACGAACTGGTCATCGTCGACGACGCCTCAAAAGACCGCACACCCGACCTGCTCAAAAAGACCCGCTGGCCGAGGATGCGCATCCACCGGAACACTGAACCGAAAGGCGAGGCCGCTTCGCTCAACACGGCGATCAGGCTGGCCCAGGCCGATATCGTCGCCTTTCACCGCCCCTGGGATACCTCCGACCCGGAGCGTTTCGAGAAGCAGTTGGCCCTGCTCTCCCGGCGAAAAGATGTCGCGGCAGTCGGCTCGGATGTCGACCTCGTCGACCGGGAGGGCAGCCCGCTGCTCCAGCATACCTGCCCGACCCAATCGCAGCGAATCGCCGACATGCTGTTTGAATCGAACTGCTACAGGCTCGGCGCGGTGATGGCCCGCAAAGACGCAATCGAAGAAGTGGGTGGCTTCCGCGAGGTGCTGAATCTTGGCGCGGATTATGATCTCTGGTTCCGCCTGTCCGAATCCTACAAGCTGGCGAACAGCCCCGGCCCGCTCTACCGGATCACCTTTAGCTCGCAGATGCCGGAGGTCGCCCACCACGCCCAGGCCGAAGCCTACACCGGGCTGGCCCGCCGCTTGGCCGAAGAACGCGACACACACGGCGAGGAAAAGACCGACTTCGAACAGGCGGCGGCGTCGATCAGCGCCCACTTCGAAGGGATGGGGTTCGTCACCCGGCGCAAACAGCAGGCCGCCAATTATTTATATTGGGCCAGGCGGCTGCAAGCCGAAGGCTCCCACAACGACCGCTACGTCCAGGCGCTGATCGCCCGCGCCCGCGCCGCCTGGCCTTTTGTCCAGATCGACTGATCCGGGAAAACCGCCGATGACCACGCTTGTCCAGGCCCCAACCCCGCTTGTCGAATCGGATTACGAGTATGTCTCGAACCTGCTCCGCCAGTCGCAGCGCTGCCATATCCACCTGGATTGGCGCGACATCGAGCAGTGGTTCGGCACGCCGGAACTGGTCTGCCGGGTGGCCCGGCAAAACGGGCTGGTCGAATCGTTCCTTGGCGCGACAATCCACACGCCCGCCGCGAACCCATCGGAGCGCGTCGCCTGGCTGCGCTTCATCCTCCCCTCTTCGATAGTTGGCCGCGCCGCGCAGATCGATCGGTTATGGGAGGCGATCCGCGCCGATCTGCGGGCCGGGCAGGTCAGGCAGATCGCCGCGCTGAGTTTCGAACCCTGGACGACTACCCTGTTGGAGAAGTGGGGATTCGCCGAAACGAACGCGATCATCACGCTGCGGCGGAAAGGCGGCCCCCTTCCCCCGCCGGTATCCCCGCCGCTGACGATCCGCGAGGCGACCTCGACCGAAGACCTCGACCAGGTTGCCCGGATCGACGAGGCGGCGTTCATCCCCCTCTGGCAGTACAGCCGGGCGACGCTCGGCGTCGCCTGGCGTTACGCCACGACCTGCACCCTTCTCGAAAGAGACGGGCAGCCTATCGGCTACCAGTTGTCCACCATGTACCAGTCCGACGGGCACCTGGCGCGGCTGGCCGTCTTACCCGCCGAACAGGGACAGGGTTTCGGGGCGATATTGGTCGGGGCGATGCTCCGAATCTTCAAGGCACGCGGCATCGACATCATCACGGTCAATACCCAGCGAGACAACACCGCGTCACGCCGGGTTTACGAAAAACTGGGCTTCGAATCGTGGGGCAGCGACGTGCCGGTCTGGACGCTCGACCTGTAGCGTTCGCCTATTCGTCCTCACTTAAAACACGGAACCGGTTGACGATCACCGGGTCATCAAACCCCTTGATGGCGACCTTCGCCGCTTCGACCGGGTAGTCGACCAGCAGTTCCCTGACCCCCGGCTCGTCGAAAACCGGCTGTGAGATCGTCACATTGCCCGGCTGCGAAATCCCCTCGATCCGCGAAGCCAGGTTGACCGTCTGCCCGAAGTAGTCGAGCCGGTCGTTGAGGGTAACCATGATCGCTGGCCCGGCGTGGATTCCCGCCTTGAGCATCAGGCAGTCGTCCGGCGAAAGGTTGCTGCGCCCGTTGAAATCGGCCAGCCGGATGTGGCCGTCCAGCGCAGCTTTCAGCGCATGCAGGCCATCGGTAAAGGCAGCCATGATCCCGTCGCCGATTGTTTTGACCACCGATCCGCCGTTCTCGTTGATCGCTCCGGTCAGCACGTCATAGTGATCGCGCACCAGGTGATAGGCACGCGGATCGCCCCGGCGGGCGTAGAGCGCCGTGCTGCCGCTCAGGTCGGTAAACAACAGCCCGACCCGCCGCACTTCAAGGCTCTGGCCGGGCGGTAGCGGCTGGTTTTGCGCCCAATCGCGGAAAGTTTGCTGGGTGAGCAGTTCATGACCGGTGGTCGGTTCGAAGTTCCGGGCAATCTCGGCGCGGTAGTCCGGGTCGGAAGCTGCGCCGGAGAGCTGACGCAGCGCCGGGTGCACCGAAAACGTCACCAGCACATCCTCGTCGAGGTGAGGGCCAAATGTGTTCCCGCAGGCTTTGCAGGTGACATCACCCTCCGGCGCGGTTTCCAGCGAATCGGTAAAATGATCCTGCATCTTGCAGGCCGGGCACTCGATATCCCAGTGCAGCGTCACGTCGCCCAGCAGCATCGAATCGGCCAGCAGATCAAGCATCGTGCGGTAGTCGGTGCGGACATGGTCGGCGATCTGGCGTGGATAGGCGTGGTACACCGCCCGCTCGTCGGCATTGAACAGATAATCGCGGAGATGCTCACGTGTGAGTGCCATAAGTCCCCCTTCCCGGCAGTGCCCGGTACAGAGGCGTGCGTTAACCGGTATTGTATCATCACCACGATTCAGACCACAATCACGATCAAAAACAGGCCGCCCGCTGACAGCGAACGGCCTGCTGAAGTATCGATCACGCAGTTATCAGTAGATGGGTAATGCCGGGTCGATATCTTCTGCCCAGGCGTTGATCCCCCCGACCATGTTCATCACCCGTTCGAAGCCGTGCTCTTTGAGCTGCATCACCACGTCGGCGCTGCGACCGCCCGTCTTGCAGTAGACGACGATATCGCGGGCAGTGTCCAGTTCGCCAAGATGTTCGAGGATGTCGCCTCTGGGGATGTGATGCGTCGCCCGGTCGATATCGGAGATCGCCCACTCGTGCGGCTCACGCACGTCCAGCAGGATGAAGTCGTCGCCCGCGTCGAACCGGGCTTTGACCTCTTCCACGTCGATGGCCGGGGCCAGCCTCTCGTTCTCACTGTAGAATTCGCTGTGATCATGGCCCGGCATCCCACAGAACTGCTCGTAGTCGATCAGTTCGGTCACGGTCGGATGTTCGCCGCAGATCGGGCAGTCGGGATTCTTGCGCAGCCTGACCGTCTCGAAGTGCATCGAGAGCGCATCATACAGCATCAGCCGCCCGACCAGCGGTTCGCCGATCCCCAGGATGATCTTGATCGTCTCCGTCGCCTGGATCGCGCCGATGGTTCCCGGCAGCACGCCCAGCACACCGCCTTCGGCACAGCTTGGCACCAATCCGGGCGGCGGCGGCTCCGGGAAAAGGCAGCGGTAGCACGGGCCGATCCGCGCATCGAAGACCGTCGCCTGCCCCTCGAAGCGAAAGATGCTGCCGTAAACGTTGGGCTTGCCGAGCAGCACACAGGCATCGTTGATCAGGTACCGGGTCGGGAAGTTGTCCGTCCCGTCGACGATCACGTCATAACCGGCAAACAGGTCGAGCGCGTTTTCGCTCGTCAGCGGCTCGTTATAAGTCTCGACTTCGACATGTGGATTGATGTCGAGCAGGCGGTCTCTGGCGCTGTCGAGCTTGGGCCGCCCGATGTCCTTCGTCCCGTGAATCACCTGCCGCTGGAGATTCGAGGCGTCGACCACGTCGTAATCGACCAACCCGATCCGCCCCACGCCCGCCGCCGCGAGGTACATTGCCAGCGGCGATCCCAACCCGCCCGCGCCGATGATCAGCACGCTGGCGGCTTTGAGCTTTCGTTGGCCCTCCATGCCGACTTCGGGCATGATCAGGTGGCGGCTGTATCGGGAAATCTCGTCGTGGCTGAGTGCCACGCCCGGCGGTGCGGCTTGCTTTGCGATTGTCATCGTTCCCCCCCCGCTCATCCACCGGCTATGGACGGGATGATCATCAGCCGGTCGTCCTCTTTGACCGGTGTATCGACCCCATCCAGGAAGCGAATGTCTTCCTCGCCGACGAAAACATTGACGAAGCTCCGCAACCTGCCATCGGAGAAAAGGTGTTTTTCGAGCGCCGGGTACTGATCGGCCAGATCGCGCAGCCCCTCGTCGACGGTGCTCCCCCTGATCGTGACATGCTCATTGCCATCAGTGTAGGCCCGCAGCGGGGCCGGGATTCGAATACTTGCCATTATTGTCTCCTCATCAGTACCAATAAACTGTCGTTACACCGCAAAGGTAAGTTATGTTATTGTTCCCGGCGCTGAAGCACCGGGCCAAGACTTTGGCTGTTCAATATGAGTGCTGGAGGCGTCTTTGCACGCACAAAAACGGCTTACTTTCACCTGTTCTGAACAAGCGCCAAGACTTTTATCTTTCCACTTTCATCTTTTATCTGTTTTTTCCCCTTTGCGCCCTCTGCGTTCTTTGCGGTTTGCTCTTTATCCCGCTATCACCAGTCGATCCTCATCGAAGCGGTCGCGCCCCTCGCGCAGCCGCCACGCCTGGGTGATCGCTGCCTTACCCGCCTGCACCGACGTGATCAGGTAGGCGAAGTGCGGCAGTGCGTGGTCACGGTCGAACGTGCTGGGTTCGGATGGATGATCGGGGTGCGAATGAAACACCCCGACCAGGTCGATCTCCTGTTTCGCCGCTTCCAGTTCGGCCCGCAGGTAGTCCTTCGGACTCAGTTCGTAGCGATTGTACTGTGCCCCGGCCTCGCGCCTGTTCTCGACCGGCAGCACCGCTTCGATCAGCAGTGTTTCCGGGTCCGGCGTGCGCCCCAGCAGGAATCCCGCCCCCTCGTTCGGATAGGTCGACTCGCCGTGCGCCTCAATCGCCGTGAGTTGATCGGTCGTCAGCCGGATGATCATCGTTCGCGGCTATCCTTCCGCCCAGAACGGAAGGCTGAGATACTTGGTCGCGCTGTCGGGCATGATCGTCACTACGACGCCGTGTTCCAACGTCTCGGCGATCTTCAACGCGGCGGACAGCGCCGCCCCCGCCGAAACGCCGATCAGCACGCCTTCTTCACGGGCCATGCGGCGGCACATCTCGTATGCCTCTTCGGTCGGCATCCCGATCACCTCGTCGGGCAGGCTTTGATCGTAGATGCCCGGCACGATGGCCGTCGGCATGTGTTTCAGGCCCTCCAACCCGTGAAAGGGGGCGTCGGGTTGAACGCCGATCAGCCGCATGTCTGGATTGTACGTTCGCAGCCGCCGACCTACCCCGGTCAGCGTACCGCCGGTGCCCAGTCCCGCCACGAAATGGGTGACCTGCCCGTGCGTCTGCTCCCAGATTTCCACGCCGGTGGTATGAAAATGCGCCTTCCAGTTGTCCGGATTGTTGTACTGGTCGGCGAAGAAATACCGGTCGGGGTCGGCCTGGTATATTTCGTTCACGCGCCTGATAGCCCCATCGGAGCCTTCCGCCGGATCGCTGAGAACCACCTCGACGCCGTAGGCCCGCAGAGTCGCCAATCGCTCCGGGCTGACGTTTTCCGGGATCACCAGCCTGACGCGGTAGCCGCGCGCCCGCCCCAGCATCGCGTAGGCGATCCCCATATTGCCCGACGTGCTGTCGAGCAGCGTCATACCGGGCCGGAGATCGCCGCGCCGCTCCGCCTCGCGGATGATGTTCAGCGCCGGGCGATCCTTGACCGATCCGCCGGGGTTGAACCATTCGGCTTTGGCGTACACCATAACCGATTCCGGCAGATAGGCGGTCAGCAGCGGGAAGTTCAGCAGCGGGGTATTCCCCACCAGCGTAGAGATCGTATCGCCATCTCGATGCTGGACTCCCGGTTCATCTGAGGTTACTGTTGAATTTGTTCGTAGTTCAGGTATTACCATCATCGCCGCATCCTATTGTTCTACACCCTTCCATCACCCTGACGCCTTACCCACCAGGATTCTTTCACGGTGTTGGGTTCTTCAATGTGTGAGATTGCTCTCGGTGTGGAGCGTGACCGCTCCACGAGCAGCGCGGCAAAATGGCAGCAAAAAAGGGTGCGCCCATTCGCCAGGCCGCAGAACAACTTGCTGCGGCAGGGACGGCATCACCCTCGGGTTTTAGAGGCTATGTCTGTTATCTAGGGCCTCAGGCGAGAGTGACAGCGTCCCCGCCCAAGACATGTGCAAATAACCACAATCTACCACCTTCTAGAATTTGTAGGACAGACTTCAGCAGGAAGTATAGCGAGTGCGCAGGTGGAAATCAAACGTTATCGTCACAAACCTTGACAAAAACCGAATACCAACGATGTCCGGGGCTAAAAAGGAGAAGTGCCACCCTTGCGGATGGCACTTAGCGTCGAGCAATTTGGGGGAAGAGACGCAACCTAAGTTGCTTACTCTTCATTTTTGGGCCGGGAGCAAAACGCCCGACGCATATTAAGATCATACCAGATTATTACCAAGATGTAAATTAGAATTTTATCAGAGCCGCAATTTGTCAATGCCTCCGCTGAAAAAGGAGAAGTGCCACCCTTGCGGGTGGCAACTTGGCGTCGAGCAATTTGGGGGAAGAGACGCAACCTAAGTTGCTTACTCTTCATTTTTGGGCCGGGAGCAAAACGCCCGACGCGTGCTATAAGAATACCAGATAATTTCCACGATGTACATAACAAAATTATAAGAATTGCAATTTTTTAAGGTTTATATTGAGTTTTGAACCTGATTTCTTGTGATTCAGGTCATGAAACTTGTAAGATTTTCATCATTTTCTTGGCACAGAAAAGTAAGAACGGGAAGAAAAACCCGATCCCGATGGTGTTTCATCACACTATCCTTCCGATATTCGATCCTTGCGGTAAAATGGTACCGTTGTTGAAAATGACATCCAGGAAACCAGTGGAGTAGCACAACCATGTCACGACAGTCACTTTTAACCGCCAACCTCGGCGAACACCAGGCCGCAGTCGACCGGGCGCTCGCCGCCCTCGCCGATAAAAATGTGATGGCCCGCATCTGGAAACACGATCATACCGTCTGGAAGCCTGAACCGGGCGATATCGCCAACCGCCTCGGCTGGCTGACCATTGCCAGCGAAACCCAGAGCAACATCAATAAGTTGAACGATCTGGTCAGGCGCGTCAAAGCCGATGACTATACACACGCCCTGCTGCTGGGGATGGGCGGATCGAGCCTCGCCCCGGAGGTTTTCGAACTGACGTTCGGCCCGGTCGAGGGCTTTCTGACCCTCGCCGTTCTCGACAGCACCACGCCGGAAGCGGTTCTTGCCTTCGACGAACAGCTCGACCTCGAAAAAACCATGTTCGTCGTCGCCACCAAGTCGGGCAGCACGGCTGAGACGCTTTCGTTCTTCAAGTATTTTTATAACCGCGTTGCCGGTACCGCCGGGGCGGAGAACGCCGGTCGGCATTTTATCGCCATTACCGATCCCGGCAGCAAGCTCGAAGCCCTAGCCGATCAACTCGCCTTCCGCGCTACCTTCCTGAACAACCCCAACATCGGCGGGCGTTTTTCCGTTCTCTCGTATTTCGGGCAGGTGGCCGCCGCCCTCATCGGCATCGACGTGCCGCTGCTGCTCGAACGCGCCCTGATCGCCGCCCAGATTTGCGGCCCGGACGTTCCGCCCCAGGATAACCCGGCGGCAGTGCTCGGCGTGATCATGGGCGAACTGGCGAAAGCAGGCCGCGACAAAGTCACGCTGATCGCCTCACCGCCCATCGCCAGCTTTGGCGATTGGGTCGAACAGTTGATCGCCGAGAGCACCGGCAAGGAAGGTAAGGGTATTCTGCCCGTCGTCGGCGCTGCGCCCGGTGCCCCGGAGGTCTACGGCCCCGACCGCCTGTTTGTCTACCTCCGCCTGGCCGGTGACGACACCCACGACCGCGCCGTCGATGCCTTAGAACAGTCCGGACAGCCTGTTGTACGAATCAACTTCAACGACAGGTACGACCTGGGCGGGCAGTTCTTCCTCTGGGAGCTGGCAACCGCCGTCGCCGGGGTACAGTTGGAGATCAATCCCTTCGACCAGCCCAACGTCGAATCGGCCAAAGTGCTGGCCCGCCAGATGATCGCCGCCTATCATAAAGAAGGCCGCCTGCCCGATCAAACCCCGGCGCTTACCAGCGATGGAATCGCTGTGTACGGGAATACACCGGCAGCCGGTGCGCCGGAAGCCTTCGCCGCGTTCGTCGAGCAGGCCCGGCCCGGCGATTATATTTCGCTGCAAGCCTATCTCCCCCCCACCGAAGCCACCGCCCGCCAGCTCAAAACGCTTCAAACCACCCTGCGTGACCGGACAAAACGGGCGGTTACTATCGGCTTCGGGCCGCGCTTCCTCCACTCGACCGGCCAGCTTCACAAAGGCGACGCCGGTAACGGTCTGTTTGTTCAGATCACCGCCGGTGCTTCCCGCGATGCCCCGATCCCTGACGAGGCCGGATCGCCGGAATCGGCGATGACCTTCGGCGTGCTGATCGCTGCCCAGGCGATGGGCGACCGGCAGGCACTGCTCGACGCCGGACGCCGGGTGCTGCGCTTTGACCTGGGCGGTGACATCGCCGGAGGATTGAACATTCTCGCCGGGGCGATTAAGTGATACAGTGATCTCGATGGCAATCTGGCTAACCCCGGACTGCCGCCCCGGTCGATGGGGCCAACCTCGCCGTGAATAGGAAATAATAGGTAGGTTCGGTTTGAGCCGCTACCCGGAGCGGTGTATACTTATGCATGTTGACTTCTTTTACTGAGAGGCAATGACCGTGGCCGAGAACAAAGAAAAGATTCTGGTCATCGACCAGGACGAAGAAGAACGCTCCATTCTGATCGAAGCAGCGCTCGAACCCTTTGGCTACCAGGTGCAGGTCGCCAGCAGCGGCGGCGAGGGGCTGAGGCTGATCCAGTCCGCCCCGCCCGATATCCTGATCCTCGACCTGCACGTCGAAGACCTCAGCGGGCGTGATATCATGGCCGCCCTGAACGCGCAGGGAATCGATCTGCCGGTGATCCTGCTTGCCAATCACGGCGCGGAGAAAGAAGCGCTTCAGGCTTTCCGGTTGGGGGCCAAAGACTACGTCGTACGCCCGGTCCGCGAAGCGGAGATGATCCAGGTCATCGAGCGGGCGCTCAAAGAAGTCAGGCTGCGCCGTGACCGCGAACAGGCCACCCGCCAGGCCCAGAACTACCTGGCCGGGTTGAGCACACTGCGCAGCATCGGCAAATCGATCACCGGCCTGCGCAGCCTCAGCCAGATTTTCGAACAGGTCATCCAGGCGGCAAAGAAATTGAGTAAAGCCGACACGTCCGGGTTTTTCCTCCGCGATGACCAGACCGACGAATTGATCCTGCGGGCCGGTCAAAACCTGGGGCCAGAACTGAACGACAAAATGGGCGAAGCCATCGACGACGACCTCGCCGCGCTGGTCATGTCCTCGCGGGAAACGTTCATCGCCAGCGGTGAGGGTCTGAAACGCTTCAAACCGGCTTTCGGAAAGGCCGGATCGGTCATCTACGCGCCGCTCGTCGTGCAGGATGCGGCTATCGGCCTGCTGTGGGTCGCCAACCACGAACGGCATTTCGAAGAACACATGAAGGACCTGATGACCTCGCTGGCCGACTATGCGGCCATCGCGGTCGTCAATGCCCGCCTGTTTGCCACCATGCACGAGCGCCAGCGCCAGCTCGAGCAGGAGGCGCAGCAGACCCAACCCGAAGATCAGGAGGCGGCCCTTCGATCCAACCAATCGGTCAGAGTCCTCGTCGACCGGATGCGCGGCCCCCTCACTTCCCTGCTCGGCAATATGAACATGTTCCGCACCGGCCAGATGGGGCGTCTTCTCAGTTCCCACCAGGCCGCCGTCGATGTGATGTACCGCCAGTTGAACGAAATGATCACGATGATCGACGAGACCTTCCCTCCTGACACCGGCGGGCTTTAAGCGCGGTCATCCGCATTCTGATGGATGGCGGCAGCGCCCGGATTCGCGAATTTATGTCAGGCGTCGTACCCAAACCGGAAGGGTGTATCATCGACATGGCGAGCAGCGGCCTGGAACGAAGATTTGAGCACAAATCACCTCCCGAACAAATACGAACTTGACGGGGACAGCCATGTCCGGCCCCGATAAAATCTGCATTTTACGCCTCTCTTGAGGTGGACTCTACCCTGAGGGATAGGGCTGGACTGGGGCGGAGGTGAAAACGCCGCCTACATTATCCGACTATTTTGCAAATCCTCAACAGCCGTTGGAGGATGTCGGTGCTGGCCCAACTATCCAAGCAGTGCTATAGTCGTTTTATGGGTCGACTATCCCGAAAATGAAACGGCCCAGGCTGAGTGAACGCCGGGCGGGGACTCCACCGGTTTTCACCTGAGTTCGCAGGTTGGAGATACGCATCATGGGGAACGGAACTCCCCGTTCACGCCGTTCGTGGACCGATAAACTTAACACCAGCAACCTGATCGATTCCTCGATTCTTGAACGCGAGGTCACCTTCAGGCCCTTTCCGTATCCTGACGCCGACCCATCCGACCCCGACCAGCACATATGGCGTGTTCGTTTCGATCCGGCATCCGGAACCGGCGAGAGTTTCGGATTGGACATCAACGGCGATATCCTGTTTGGGCGCGGATCGAAACCCGACGAACTGTTCGACCTGACCCCCTACGATGCGACAGAAAAGGGCGTCTCGCGCCTCCATGCGAAACTGCATCCTACCGCAACGGCGCTGTACATCGCCGATGTGGACAGCACCAACGGGACGTTCCGCAACGGTCAGCCGATAGGCGTCAATACGCCTTACAGCCTCAGCAACGGCGACACCCTTACTTTTGGCAGGCTCCAGTTCATCGTCCGGATCGTCAAACGCCCCGCCGGGCATACCTCGATCCTCCGTCAAAAAGCGGATCTGGCCGATGCCCTGTCGCAGGTAGCCAAAGCGATCAGTTCCCAGGTTGAATTGAGCGCTGTTCTGCGGCAGGTGTCCGAAGCAGCGATGAATCTCACCCTCGCTGCCGAAGCGGGCATCTGGCTGGTCGATGACCTTACCGGCGAGCTTTTCCCGGCTGCGCAATACACCTTCGAGAACAACCTGTTCACAGAAATGGAGGTCGCAGTCACCAACGAGGGATTGGTCAGAGAAGTCATTTCAACCGGGCAGCCAGCACGGGTAGGCCGCAGCCCCGGCGAAGAGCAAATCAAGGTCAAAACCAATTATCTTGTCGAAGCATTGATCTACGTCCCGATCTCGCTGGGCGGAGTCGCCTTTGGCGTCCTGTCCGCCGCCCACCGGGAAAAAGGCATGTCCTTCTCCGAGCGTGACGAACACCTGCTTTCGACGATTGCCGATTTTGCCGCCATCGCTATCCAGAACGTCAGGCTCTATTCGCAGAGCGAAGCCGACCGGACGCTGCTCTACCACATCCTCCAACAGGTCAATGATCCGATCCTGGTCATCGACGAGGAAGATCGCCTGATCCTGGCTAACTACGCAGCCACACCTTTCCTGGACAAAATCGACCCAAACGGGAACCCGATCGGGCTGAAGCTGGCCGACCTGACGAACAGCCAATCGCTGATCGAGATAATCGGCCATGCCTCCACCGACGAGGTGCTGCAAGGCGAGGTGCAGCTCTCGGACGAAAAGGTCTTCAATACGCATATCAATCGCATCACCGGCGTTGGCCGCGCTATTGTGATGCAGGATATCAGCAACCTCAAAGAAATCGACCGCGCGAAAACCGAAGTGATCGAGATGGTTTCCCACCAGGTGCGCTCGCCGCTGACGGCGATCCTGCTATACATCGAGATGCTCAGTCGCACCGGGGAGCTTAACCCGCGCCAGACCGAATTTGCCTCCCAGGTCGGCAACAGCGTTCAGCTTATCACCGACACGATCAACGATCTGCTCGACCTCGGGAAGATCGAATCCGGCCTCGACCAGCTACGCGAGCCGGTCGATATCGTCAAGACGCTTCAATATGTGCATGACAAGCTGCGTGACCGGGCAGAAGCCAATCAGATCGAACTCGAACTGAAGATCGACGGCGGCGTCCTGATGGTTCACGGCAATCCTGTACGGCTGCGCCAGGCATTTATAAACCTGGTCGACAATGCTATCAAATATACGCCGGAACAGGGCCAGGTGCTGGTATCACTGCAAGAAGAAGAAGGCCAGATCTTCATCCGGGTCCAGGACAGCGGGATCGGCATTGCACTGAAAGATCAGCCCCGTATTTTCGACAAGTTCTTCCGGGCTGAGGGTGTATCAGAACACTTCGAAGGCACCGGGCTGGGGTTGAGCATCGTAAGAACGATCATCGAAGCCCACGATGGGCGCATCTGGGTCGACAGCCGCGCCAAAAAGGGCACCACGTTTACCGTCGTTCTACCGGCGTTAGAGGTTCGATGAGTTCCTGTTCTGTATCGGTAGGTGCTTATGCAATTGACCGGCATGTTGTCTCGTTTGTTCAGACCACGCAATAGAAGCTCAAGAACGGCAGTTGAACACGAAACCGGGGCCGGGGGTGACGATTCGACACCCTGGGCCGTCGTCCTGACGACTTACAGCGTCGTCCAGGCTCAACTGGCGCTCGCCCGCTTGCAGGACGAGGGCATCCTCGCCCGGCTGCGCCAAGAAGCGGCCAGCCGCGCCATTCCCGTCGACTTCGGGATCATCGGGCGGATCGATATTCTGGTGCCGGAACCGTCAGAGGAAAAAGCCGCGCAGGTCATCGCAGAGACGCTTAACGTCGATCTCCCGGACGAACAGGACGATTGGGAATCCTGACCGGCGGTAGAGACTGTGGGATAGGGAAATCCCAAGCGGGTGAAAAATGTCAGCGAAAACATCGAATACGATCACCGACGTGCCCGGCGTCAAGGTCGGGCACGCGCAGGATTTTGACGCCATTACCGGCTGTACCGTCGTCATCTGCGAAGACGGGGCGGTCGGCGGCGTCGACCAGCGCGGCGGGGCACCCGGCACCCGTGAAACCGACCTGCTGCGCCCGATGCACCTCGTCGAACGGGTCCATGCCGTGCTGCTCACCGGGGGCAGCGCATTCGGGTTGGATGCCGCCGCCGGGGTGATGGCCTACCTCGAGTCGCGCAAAATCGGCTTCGATGTGGGCGTCGCCCGCGTCCCGATTGTCCCGGCAGCCGTCCTTTTCGATCTCGACCTGGGCAGCGCCGCCGTCCGCCCCGATGCGGCAATGGGGCGCAGAGCCTGCGAAGCCGCCTCCACCGACCCGGTCGAGCAGGGCAGTGTAGGGGCAGGAACGGGCGCACGGGTGGGCAATCTTTTCGGCCCGATGTGCCGCATGAAAGGCGGGATCGGATCGGCCAGCGTGACGCTCGGCGGCGGTGTCGTCGTCGGCGCGCTGGTGGCCGTCAACTGCTACGGCGATGTCGTCGACCCGGACACCGGGCAGATCGTCGCCGGGGCGCGCAAACCGAATGCCGGGCACGAATTCGCCGATACCTTAGCCTCGCTGCGCACCTTCGCCGGTAAAACGGCCAGTTCGTTTGCCATGCGCAACACGGTGATCGGCGTGGTCGCAACCAACGCAAAATTGAACAAAGAACAGGCGAATAAAATCGCCCAGATCGCGCACAACGGCCTTGCCAGAACCATCCGCCCCGCCCATACGATGCTCGACGGCGATACGATCTTCGCGCTGTCCGCCGGGCAAAAGAAAGCGAACATCACCGTCATCGGGGCCTATGCCGCCGAAGTCGTCGCCCAGGCGATTGTCAACGGCGTCCGCGCCGCTGCCTCGCTGGGAGGCTGTATCGCTGCCCGGGATATGATTACCGGGGATCAATAAGGAAAGTGTGCCG
>DAOUES010000211.1:0-5635 GCA_034430335.1 Anaerolineae bacterium
CCCCCTTAGCAAGGGGGGCAACAACCTTTGATTATTGGCGGGATCAGGTTTCTACCGAACACGATACCAATACTGATAGACTTCTCGAAAGCCGAGCTTCTCGTAGCAGTTCAGTGCCGGGGGATTATTGCACATGACGCTCAACCATGCACGCGACGATCCGATCTGTTCTCCCCAGGCAAGCAGGGCTTGCATGATCCGGGTGGCGAAGCCGCGCCGCCGTTTTGCCGGATCGGTGACGATGTCGTATATGCCGATCATATCACGGTCGGCGGCGGCCATACCAGCGGCGGCGATCTCGTCACCATCGGTCAGGGCAGCGTAGACGTGATCGGCGACGATGTTCTTGTGGATGGCCTGCATCACCGGGACGGTTGCAGGGGAAGACCCGCTCAGGCGGCAGAAGGCGTCGACCCAGGTTGGGGTCAGCGACGGGGCAAGGGTGACATCCGGCGCTGCGGCGGCGTGATCGGGGGTGAGGTCGAGCATCTGGACGCTGGTGCGGCTGTCTTCGATATACCCGGCCTGGGCCAGTGCTGAATCCAGATCGGGGGGATGGGCGGCGGCGGTGAGCTTGAAGACGGTCGGGAGGCCGAGCGAGGTATAGAGCGCCTCGCAGTAGGCGATCTTGTGATCGAGGTCGAGGCTCGATCCATACAATGGGCTGACGCTGTTGGATCGTTTGGTGTAGCCGCTGGCAAAGCGGATTACCCAGCCGTCGTAGAGAATGGTTTGCAGCGCGGGCCAGGTGTTCAGGGCGGTTTCTTCGAGTGATTGGATCATGGGTGTGGCGCAGTCCTATGTTAAGCCTCTATATCAGTCAGCCCCGCCCTGATCGCCCCCCAGCGGGGGATGGATGTTTTGACACAGTCAAAACTCCCAGTAATCCGCCGCAGGCGGATTAACGACGCCGCACAGCGGCAGAGGGGGTGCTCCTTCACGCACAAAATCGAACACGCCCTGATCGCCCCCAAGTTTGGGGGAGATGGGCCGTAGGCCCAGAGGGGGTTGATCTTTTTATGGGATGTTCAAGAAAGTTCCTCAACCAGAAGGCCAACTAAGGCAACTGCGGCTGTGGCTTTCACATGGGTAAGTTCAAAAGACTTTCGGATTTCGTAGCCGGGATGAATGACGTTTCTGTAATCTTTGATCTGGTACGCCATCGTTTTGAAATCGGATGAAAGAATTCCCATATCAGCAGCCACATCAATGAGTTCTTGGAAAAACCATCGATCTATATCCCTTTTTTCAAGACCCGGCTTCAACTTCTCTGCGGCGGCTTTGGCGTCTTCCTCATTTTCCAATAAGCGTTCAATCAAGAGAGCCTCAATGATACCGCCACAAAGTACAATCGTTGCTTTGTGGGCATTGGCCGCGACGCAGGATCGAACCTCTTCATAATCACGTTCGATGATAGCCCGGTTTTCTGCTGAGGAAACAAATGAGAAGTCAAGGGGTGGCGTAACCGCTTGAACCTGTATTGTTCCTTGCTGTTCCTCACTATGAGTTGGATAATCGAAATCGTTAGCTACAGCGCTCTTAGCTCTATGTGTGATTGAGTAAAGAAGAGTGAGTCCTCCAGACTTGGTAGGCTCTTCCGAGCGTCTTAGGAGTCCTTCTTCGACCAAGCTGTCGAGAGGAGCACGATTTGGAACTGAGATGTTTGGTGCATCTCTTGTTCTTGTCCAAACCAACGAAGTACTCGTTTTACTGCCACTGTAGATCATATATTCGTCTTCACAACTGTGTTCCTTAGCAATTTCTACAATTTCGCATAGGATGCGCTTTTGAGTATCAGTTAAGACATTAGATAGAGGCATTTTCCAATTCCTTGATATTAACAAGACATATGAATTTAGTCCGGTAAAACGTCCCCCTCTGTCGCTGCGCGACATCTCCCCCAGACCTGGGGGCGATCAAGTGGTGCTTGATTTTGCGCGTGAAGGAGCACCCCCTCTGGGCCTTCGGCCCATCTCCCCCAGACCTGGGGGAGATCAGGGTTGGCCTGATCATTTGATCCGAGTCTTACAATTCGTGCCCCACCTGCCCCCTTGGGGGAAGTGGCCGACCAAAGGTCGGACGAAGGGGGTTGGGGGAATTGGGCAACAAAGAATGTCGCTTGGCACGACCGGAGGTCGAACGAAGGGGGTAGAATCGGTCTAGATGACTGCCACGATCACAATCAGGAAGAAGATGACGACCAGAATCTCCAGCCAGGGACTGGCGAGATAGCGCAGTGGGAGCATGGAAATCATCGCGGCGCTGGCCGATTCGGGGAAGTTCAGCGGGCTGATCATCCAGTCGAAGGGGTACTGCCCGACGTGGACGTACCACCACAGCGCGCCGATGATCAGGTAGCCGTTGAGCAGGCCGACCATCAGGCCGAGGATGCCTTCCTGGATGGTTTCGCGGGGGTGGTTGGATTTCGAGCGGCCTTTGGTGGCGAACTGGACGAGCACCGGCCCCTGGTAGCCAAAGAAGACGACAATCATCAGGACGGCGGCCTTGAGCATCACCAGGCGGCGGAGTGTGCCGAGAGGATCGCTGGCGAGAAGCTCGGCGGGGGTGCGCTGCACGAGCACCGACCAGACCCAGGGGCTGCACTGCTCGATGATGAACATCGCGAGGACGGCGGCGGCGGTCGCCTGGATTTCGCGCACCCAGCCGCGCATCAGGCCGATGATTCCAAACAACGCAACCGAGAACCAGAAAACAGCCGAGAATTCGATCACAGCGTCTCAGCCTTCCGCTTGGGCGGAAGCGTCCGCCGCAACATCGAGCAGCAGGGAGACGATCCGGGCTGCCGCGCCGGGGCGCTTCAACGCACCGCTCGATGCGCTCATCGCGGCAAGCGGCGACGGCTCAAGCAGTGCGGTGATCCGGGTTGTCAGTTGGTCATGCAGCTTATCATCGTCAAGGCGCACGGCTGCCCCCCGAGAGTCAAGGTAATCGGCATTGGTTTTCTGATACCGCCACGCATGCGGATACGGAACCAGTATAGCAGGCAAATCGAAGAGAGGAAACTCGCCCAGCGTGCTGGCTCCCGCCCGCGAGACGACGAGATCACTGGCAGCGAGCGCCAGGGCCATCTCACCGGTGTGCAGGTACTCTTCGATATGATAACGGCTGATCAGGTTATCAGGCAAGCGCGAGGCGAGACCGGCGGCCTGGGTCTGCACTTCTGGCCAGTCGAGCCGCCCGCTGATGTGGATCACCTGGACGCGGGGCAGCAGATCGGGCAGGGCGGCGATCAGCGCCCGGTTGAGGCTCCGCGCCCCCCGGCTCCCGCCAAAGACGAGCACGGTTTTTAGATCAGGCGACAGGTCGAAACGGACGCGGGCCTGATCACGAATGTCGGGGGGATCAGGGAGCGGTTCGCCTAATGGATCGAAGCCCGCCGCGTGGAGCAGGTCGGCGCGGAGGGGGTAGCCGGTTTCGACGGCGCGGCCAGCCGGGAACATCCCAACCGACGATTCGGCGGTCACAGCCACTCGCTTTGCGATGCGGGCAATCGCCTTGATCGTGCCCCCCGGTTCGACATCGGGCATGTAGATCACGATGGGAACTCGGCGAAGCCAGCAGGCAAGCGCGGCGGGCAACGTGGCCCAGCCGCCAGTGATTAGCAGGGCGGCGGGTTTGAACCGGCCAATGATGCCGAACGCCTTGATCGTCCCGGCGGCGATCTTGACGGCACCGACAACCGCTTTCAGGCCGACGCCGACCAGCGGGCCGGAAGGCACGCCGACGTAATCGAGACCGGCGCGGGTGACGAGATCGACCTCCGGGCCGGTGGTCGATCCCATCCACAGGATTTTCGTGTCGGGGCGCTGGGCGGTCAGCGCATCGGCGATGGCAATCGCCGGGTAGACTCCGCCGCCGGTTCCGCCGCCTGAGAACAGGATATTCAATGTATCTCCCTCTGTCTGACCTGCGGTCGGCAGGCGGATCAATATTCGATGCGCCCGCTCTTGCCGACGCGATCCATGCGGCCCGTGCGGGGCCGGTCGGTGCGCTCGCGGCTGATATCGGTGACCTGGCGATGGCGCGGCGAACGCTGGCGCGAGACGCTCATCAGCAGGCCGACGGCGGTCAGGATGGTGACCAGGTGCGACCCGCCGTAGCTGATGAAAGGCAGCGGCACGCCGGTAAAGGGGATCACGGCGGTCATCACGGAGACGTTGAGCAGCGCCTCGAAAGCGACCCATGAGCCGATCCCGGCGGCAAGCAGCGCCCCGAACGGCTCCTGCGCGTTCCGGGCGATGGCAAACGCACGCCAGACGAACAGCACGAACAGCGTGACCACCACCAGGCAGCCGAACAATCCGAGTTCCTCGCCGATGATTGCGAAGATCGAGTCGGTATGGGCGGCGGGCAGGAATCCAAATTTCTGGCGCGACTGGCCCAACCCGACCCCGAACCAGTTCGGGCTGAACGTTCCACCGGCGCGGGTGCCGGGCGCGGTAAAGGCGATGATCGCCTGCTGGACGTGCCAGGACGCCCGCGTCAAGTCCTGCATGGCGGCGAGGTGGGCGACGAGCCGGTCGCGCGCATAGTCGAACTGGGTGCTGAGGGTCCAGCCGACGAAGCCCGCGCCAAGCGCGGCGAGAACGATCTGGAAGATATTGGCCCCGGCCAGGAAGAACAGTGTCCAGGCGGTCAGCATGATGATCGCCGCCGTCGAGAGATCGGGCTGGAGGACGATCAGGCCGACGACCAGACCAAGCAAAATCGCAAAGGGGATCAGCCCGTAGCCGATCTTTTGAAGTTGATCCTGGCGGGAAGTGAGCCACGCGGCAAAGTAGACGATCACGGCGAGCTTGGCCGCTTCGCCGGGCTGGACCGACCCCTGGTAGAACGATCGCTGTGCGCCGAAAGCAGAGTTCTGACTGAGGATCAGCAGGCTGGCGAGGGCGATGATCGTGGCGATCATGATGCCGAGCGCGACCCGGCGGTCGCGGAGGATGCGGTAGTCGAAGCGCCAGGCGATCACCAGCCCGACGATCCCGATGCCGAGGCTGCGAAGCTGGTTGAGGAAGATTCGCACCGGCGACCCGTATTCCAGGTACGACCAGTCGAAGGTGGTCGAGTAGACCATCAGCAGGCCAAAGGCAACCAGCGCAGCGACGACCAGCACGAGGTAGACATCGAAATCGAACAGGGTCGGGGCCGGGGCCGCGACCGGGCTGGAATCATCCTGTTGGGTTGGCTGGGTTACGGCGGTCATGGATTCGTCTCGGTTTCTTCTCGTTGAATGATATTGTACCCGGCTATCACGGATTGTGGAAAATAAAAAAGGGACTTGAGCCTGGCGGCCCATCCCTGTTCGCCCCAAGCTGCCCATATCTGCCCCCTTTCAGGGGGAAGTGGCCGACCGCAGGTCGGTCGAAGGGGGTGCTCCGCCGCGCACAAAATCGAGCGCTTCTTGATCGCCCCCTGTAAGGATGGATGTTTGCAACTGGTTTCCCGGTCGTTCCAGGCAACCTATCGATTTTAGCCCGGCGGCTTCAGCCCCGGGAGATAATCCAACAATCAACTTGATAAAGCGCCAGGTGTTCAGAATGTTTTCTGAAATGCTACAATTCGCGGATAAATTCTGAGGAACTGCGACTACGTTCTCACCCCACCAAATCCTCGA
>DAOUES010000212.1:0-6775 GCA_034430335.1 Anaerolineae bacterium
GCCGGAATCCGCGACCGCCGATATTGAAAGGAGCGACCGCTCCTTCGGCCTGGAACACGGCCAGGTCAGCCGTCTCCGGGCGCTGCGGCAGGTTCAGGTCGATGCCTTCGACCGTCGTCTGTGTCTCTTCGACGGCCAGCAGCGACAGCCCGATCCACAGGTCGCCGGACGGGGTGAGCGCCGCCGACAACTGCGATTCCTGCTCGTCGGTTCCGAACAGCGGCTCAGGCGCACTCCACGCGCCTGTTTCAGGATCACGGTGCGCGACCAAGACATCGTATTGGCCGCCGCTCAGACCGGCCCAGACCAGCAGCATTTCGCCGTCGGCACCGGCCAGCAGCGACCCGCTGCCCAGGGAGGGCGGGATCATCGTATCGAAGAGCGGCTGGGCTGCGCCTTCAAGATCGCCTGACAGACCATAGGCCATGCCCTGATGATACCAGGCGACAGCCGGATCGCCGTCGGCGCTGTAGGTGACCAGCGGGCCGAGGTCGAGCACATCGTCATCGGTGAGATATCGGGCGGCTTTCCAGTTCTGGCCGCTCAATTCATAGGCGGCGATCTCGCGGTCTCCGGCAGTGGCGAGGTCTCCATCGGTGTCCATATCGGCGACGACCAGCGCGGTGCGCTGGTTGTAAGCAGCGGCGCGCCAGTAGAGCGTGCCGACCAGGTCGTCGGCGACGGTTTTGACATCTGACCAGCCGCTGCCATCCCAGCGGGCGGCGTTGAGCTGATTCGGCGAAGCGGCTGTTCCGATCAGGCTGGTGGACGGGCTGCTCTGCCAGACGAGCAGCAGCGACCCATCACCGGCGCGGGCAATCTGCGGGCCGAAGTCGAACACGCCGTCGCCGGTCAATAACTGCGGCTCGCCTGCCTCGCCGGTTTGTGCATCGACGACGGCATAGGCGATCTCGTAGGTCCGGGCCAGTTCCTCGGTCAGCTCGGCGTCGGCGGGAAGGTCGGCGGTTGTCGAGCGCACCCAGGCGACGACCAGATTACCGCTGCTGTCGAAAGCGGCGACCGGGCCGGAGTCGAGATTGGTGTCGGCGGTCAGGGCGAGGGTATCGCCCCAGCCGGAGCCGCCGTCGAGCCGCAGGTGGATTTCGGCGGCCTGCTGGCGTTCCAGGTCGGGGTCTTCGGCCTGCCAGACGAGCGCTGCCGGGCCATCAGGCGAGACGGCCAGCGCGGGCGCGGTCTGCGCGTTGACGCCCTCGACAAGGATCGTCTGGCTGCCCTGCGCAACCGGGACAACAGCACTGACAGCGCGTTCGGCGCTCAGGCCAACAGGCCGCGCGGCGACGGTCAGCGGGCCGAGGTCGGGAAGCGGTGCCGGGGATGCCAGGTAGGAAGGCCCGCCGGAGGTCGACTGGCAGGTGAAGAGCGTCCAGTCTTTGCTGAAATTGCGCTGCCAGACGCCTTGAAGCCCGGCCCCGGCTCCAAACTGAAGCGCGACCACGCAGTTTTCAAGGTGTGAGTTGGGGGCGACGACGATCACAAAGGTGCCGCTGCCGCCGCCATATACATAAGCCCAGGCCAACCCGAACAGGTTGAACTGGGCGCTCACGCCAACCGTGCTGGTCGGGGTGAGACTGCCCTGGGTGAAGGTTAGCTCGGATTGGGCGGCGTTCGGGCCGATATCGGCGTGACCGGCCAATGCCCCGGTCAGTCTGGCGGTGATCGAGGCAATCGAATTCAGGGCCTGGATCAGGTCGCCGACGACCGGCACACCGGACAGGCTGCCCATCCCCGGCACAAGATCGACTATTCCGAGTTGTTTTTCGAGCGCCAGCGGCTCCGGCTGAAACTCGATGTATGCCTTGTCGATGAGAAGCGCGGTGGGGGTCAGGTTGGTGGTCGCCTGCCCTTCATGGTCGACATCGAGCGCGGCGGCGTCGCCGCCCAGGTAGAGCTGCACCTTGCCGGTCACGTCCCCCGGCTGGTCGACGCCCCCGGCAGAGGTCGCAAACAGTTCGACATCAAGCTGGATGGGGGGAACGCCCCACTTGCCGCCAAAGACGGGGATCGCCGAGACATCGAGGTAGGGCAGTTCCAGCGGTTCGGACGGGACGTTTGCCGTCCCGGTATAGCGTACATGATGCCAGAGGGCGTCGTCATAGGTTTCGAGGACGTGGAACCCGGCGTCCTGCGCCCAGGGCTGAAGGGGGACGATCTGCACCGGGATCGATTCCGGGGCGGAAGGCGTGCCGTCCGAGGTGAAGGCCATCACCTGCACCTGCTGGGCACCGGCAGGTGCCTGCCCGACATCCAGGTCGGCATAGACGTCTGTATCGCCGGGGACGCTGACGGTCTGCCCGGCCAGGTCGAAGGTGACGATGCCGGGAGTCTGCCCGTTCCAATCGACCATTGCCTGGTAGGTATTATCGAACGAAATCCCCTCAAGGAAGTATTCAGTATATTCCACATCGGTAAAGTCGATCAGCGGGGCTTTGGCGTTCAGTTCCCAGTATTCGTTTGTGGTGACCTGGGCACCACCCTGGATCAGGTTGTTGACGGCAAAGTCCATGAAATCAGGTTCGAACGTAATTCGCTCGCCGGTGATCTTCCCGGCGGAAGCGGTGAGCGCTTTCATCGACGCCTTTGTCGGCGCAAGAATTTGACCCAGGTCGAACGGACATTGATAGCCGGGGTTCGAGGAAATCACCTGGAGATCGAAGGCCGGGAGGTGATCGGCTCCCTCGGTTACCGTGCCGCCGGTGATCTCAACGTCGACGGTGCCCGTGCAGGTGTCGCCGACACCATCGACATTCGATTCCCAGGTGGTGCTGTATTCCATTGGTCCCATCGACCCGCTGATACTGCCGTCGCCGGCGATCTGCATCACGATCGGCGCGGTGACGGTGGTCGTGGCATTGATGTAGAGGTCGTAGCCCAGGTCATTGTAGGCATTCAGATACCGTTCAAAATAGCCTTCCCACAGCCCGGTGGGAATCTCTGCCGGGGCGGAGGAGTTGTCGGCCAGGGCGGGAGTAACTGAGAACGCACTAAAAAACAATACAAGAACAATAAGGGTAAATCGATAACGACTCATGTCAGGTTTTCCTTTACAGCGGTATGGTGGTGATTAAATTCTTAGAAAGTGTTTCATAATTATCAGCTTAATCGAGTTCTGAGGCCAAATCAGCCCCGCTGCAAGTATCTAATGGAACCTGAACGCTGGCAATTGAGCCTGGAGCGTGTTATTGTGAAACAAAGCATAATCTGGCCAGAATTTTGAGCAAAATGGCCAATCAGAAGACCCCCAGTATTGTCGAAGTCGCCATCAATACGATGACGCTGTCGAGCCGGTGGGCCATCCCCGGACAGGTCCAAAGCTCCGACCTGCTCATCGACTGCCCGGTCGGACACTACAACCTGTTCGACTACGACGCCATCGACGAGATGATCGAGCTTGGCTACCGGGCCACGATGGAGGCGCTTGAGGGATGGGAAAGGCCGGATTAGCAGCACTATGAAATTGGAGAGTGTCGCTGTCGGTCGTCGGGCAGTTCACCGAGGTCATTTTTCAATTCCCGCCGCCCGCGTCTGATGGACGGTTCGGCGGCTGTATCTTCGCCCCACAGCACAAAGCGCCGGTGTACCGCCAACCATGCTCCATGCAAAACATACATATCTGATCAATCCCTCGAACGCAGTATTTCAGGTGGGTTTGATGATGCTTTCGCGCAGCATTTTACCATTTGGTCGTGTCTGTTGACAGATGACAGGGATAGTTTTTGTCTGTTTGGCCGGTTGTCCGAAAAAAGAAAGGGTATCCGTTCAGGGGGTGGTTTGTACTCAAACCGCTGCCAGGGTAGAAACATCTGAAAACCGGTTTGTGCCTAGACCTGTTCAGAAACCGTTGTTGGCGATGCCTCTACCTGGTCAGTTTTGTACCTGGACACCCCCCTGAACGGATACAAGAAAGGTGAGAGTCGAACCATAAATCCGTCTGGCGACGATCTGCTTTGAACGTAAAACCCCGCCAGCGATGATCCTGGCGGGGCCAATTCATTCTCGATAGGGTAGAGGGGGGCCATGTCAAACCGCTGTGTATGTTCCGAGGATTACTGCTGACAGTATACAAAGCCTCTCGACCGATGGCAAATTTGCCCTGGGGGTCCTGCCGAAGAAGTCACGGATCAATCATAACTTCGCATAAGTCCTGTGGAAACCGATTACACCTGCCGATTTTTGCTATACTGTCAGCTATCGAGGAGCATCCGGGCAGCAAGATCGTCGGTCACGAGAACGTTTACCAATCCACCGGTAAGCGCCACGCGGATGGCATCGACTTTATATTCGCCACCGGCAACCCCGATGACGCGGCGGATACCCTTGATCTGATCCAGCGTCAGACCAATGATACGGTCATTCAGTTCATCTTCGACGGGCAGTCCATCAGCATCATAGAACCGGAGGCAGATATCGCCCACCGCTCCGTTGTTTCTCAAGCGGGCCACCTCGGATTCGCCGAGGACATTCTGATCGCCCAGAATCCCATCCAGGGTCGGAACACCAATACCGACAATCGCCACATCGCACCGGGCAGCCGAGGCAAGAACTTCGCTGATGGTCGCGTCTTTGATCAGGGCATCGCGCAGTTCCTTGCTGGTAACCAATCCGGGTGCGGGAAGTATCAGCGGTTTGGCACCTAATTTCTCGGCTATCCGGCGCGTAACGTCGATGGTATTTGCGGGCGAATCCAGGCCAGCCATCCCCCCCAAACATTGAACCACATAGACATCGGGCCAGCTTTCGACCGGGAGAGCATTCACAACTGCCGCGATGGTGCTTCCCCAGGTTACGGCGACGGAATCCGTCTTTTCAAGATTGCGCAGCAGACACTCCACGGCTGCCGGGCCAAGCGCACGCTTGATTTCGCCGGGTTCGTAGCTGTCCGGTGTAACGACAATCGCCTCGTCGAGCCGGTATTTTTCCTCAAGGTTTCGTTCCAACTCGGAGTGAACGGGATCGGGCGGATTGAGCGTAATCTGCACGACCTGCAAATCGCGCGCCCGCTGGAGCAGCCTCGAAATCTTGATTCGTGATAGACTAAATCGCTCACCAATCTCTTTCTGAGTCAGACCTTCTTCGTAGTATGCCTGAGAAATTTTGTATAGCAGCCGACCCAGTCCGGGTTCAATTGGCATAAAGCAGCTCCGGTTTATGTTCCATCCAGCGGGTAACTATCGAAACACATCTTATCACCCGCGCATTCCGCCCGTCAAGCGATCACAGGGCACCACACGCACAATTATACCGGCGATATCGGGTACATCGACGCGATCCGGCTGACCATCAAGCCTCGTCTTGACAAGCTAAAAACATAGTGTTACCATCGAACTGTTCAGATGTTCATGTTTGTACATTTGAACAGTCTACATCGTCGTCACCCGAATAGCAAGCCGGACTTATTGCTTATGGTAGAACCTGCGATATCAAAGATTGATTCTCGGTTGAACGATTTTGATGCAAGCGCCAGAAGCAGTGCGCTTGATGGTTTAATCGACGATCCAGGCCAACTCGACAGCCAACCTGTCATCCCCTCAAGAACCGTGAACATGCACTGCCACAGCTTCTATTCATTCAACGGCTATGGCTGTTCGCCAACCGCGTTGGCCTGGCAGGGGAAACGGCTGGGCCTTGATGTGATGGGAATCGTGGATTTCGATGTACTGGATGGCGTGGACGAATTCCTCGATGCCTGCGACAGGGTTCGACTCAAGGGCAGCGCAGGAATCGAGACGCGGGTGTTCATCCCTGAATTTGCCACCCGCGAGATAAACTCACCGGGAGAACCCGGCGTATGCTATCACATGGGGATCGGCTTTACGACCGGCCAGGTCCCGGAACGGGCAGCGGGCATTCTCGACGACCTCCGGCAGCGCTCAGAAGCGCGAAATCGGGCAATGATAGAGCGCATCAACGCCTATCTTCACCCGGTCACTGCCAGCTACGAGGAAGATATACTCCCCCTCACCCCCAACAACAACGCCACCGAACGACATATGCTTGAAGCGTACGTTTCAGCCGCCGAAAAAACCTACCCCGACGATACCGAACGCGCACAATTCTGGGCGAAGAAGCTCAACATCGATGGCGTTGACGCGCAGAATGGCCTGAACGACATCGAATCGTTCAAGAACGTCATCCGCAGCAAACTGATGAAGAAGGGCGGCGTCGGCTACAGCCAGCCGGGGCCGGACACCTTTTCCACCATCGACGAAGTCAACGAACTCATTATCCATTCTGGCGCGCTGCCCTGTTTCGCATGGCTGGATGGCACCAGCGCGGGGGAACAGGCCATTGAGGAACTGCTGGCTCTGATGATCGACAAAGGGGCGGCAGCCGTCAACATCATTCCCGACCGCAACTGGAATATCGGCGATCCCGACACTAAACGTATCAAAGTCGATAACCTTTACCGCTTTGTGCAGCTTGCCGCCGACCTCGATCTCCCGGTCAATGCCGGTACGGAGATCAACAAATGCGGGCAAAGGCTTGTCGATGATTTCGATGCCCCGGAGATGTCCCCTGTGCGCGATGCCTTTCTGGACGGCGCACATTTCATCTACGGGCACACGCTGATGCAGAGATGGCTGGCGATGGGCTATCAAAGTGAGTGGGCAAGTCAACATCTACCGGCACGCAAGGAGAAGAACACCTTCTACACCAGGGTGGGTTATCTGGTTCCGGCGGGTGAAGAAGGCCGGGCGATGCTGCGCGAAGTGAACAAGGTGATGTCCCCATCTGAGATTATCGAAGCGCTGTAACG
>DAOUES010000213.1:0-2719 GCA_034430335.1 Anaerolineae bacterium
CTCTGGGGTTCTGGCTTCGCCTGAACCCCCACGACTGCATTTGTCTGGCCCCCGGACAAACAAAAACCGCCGGGCTTGTCGGCGGCGGAACGGACACTCTATCGCGCTTGCTGTGCGATGTTCTGGTTATCTGGTCCGTCCACCTCCTTTGTTGGTTTTGTTCTCTCAGGTTATCTACAGGTCTTTTCCCCTGTACATCCGCAGTATAACATGTCTCCCTACGGTTTTGCAAGAAGTTTTTTTAACCGAATTGCCAAATGCCCCCACGTGAACGTCGTTCTATGGTAGAATGCTCTCTATGGTTGTCGCGACGTGTGAAATCGATCTACAACTTCCCGGTGTCAGATCGCTCAAGGAGAAGCGCAGCATCCTCAAGGGGCTGATCGCCCGGTTGCATAAACAGTTCAATATCGCCTGCGCCGAAGTCGATCTCCACGATGTCTGGCAGTCGGCGGTGATCGGACTGGCGGTTGTCTCGACCTCCGTCCCCCATGCCCAGCACATGCTGGAAAACATCGTCGCCTGGATCGAACACAATCGCCCCGATTTAACCATCGTCGATTATCACATCGAGATCATCCGCTGACACCGGCGTCGATCTGCAACCCGCAGCTTTTCATTCTCGTAAAGGTTGTTAGAGAGACGCGGTATCCCAGGCATGCAAATTGCCATTTGAACTGCATCGCTTTGTATCTCTCTCTATGCTATGATCAGTTTTGGTAATTATCAGGAGGAACGGATACATGAGCCAAGACGAATCAAACCCAAAGGAAGAGAAACAGACGACTCCGTCTCGATCAAAAGTCGAACGTGGTGGAAACCTTAATCGCACCCTGACCATGTTGATCCTGGTCGGTATTTTGCTTGTGATCCTGGTGGTCGGTTTCCTTCTGGTCGATACCGTTCTCTCGGTCACCCGTCCGGCCACCGATCTGGCCGGTGCGGTCAGCACCGAAGTCAGCGAAGTATTCAATCCCACCCCGACCATCATCGCCAATCCGCAGACGATAGTCAAGCAGATCGAGTCTTTAGCCCGTCTCGAAACCGCTTCCTACACCATTGAAAAAGTGATCACCGCCGAGAGCGGCGAAGGGCCGTTTGGTTTTCTGTTCAGCGATAAGCTGCTGCTCGTCGCCCAGGGACAGGTGATCGCCGGAGTTGACCTGGAGTTGATCCGCCCCGAAGATGTTCGCGTAACCGGAACCTCGGTCTTTATCACCCTTCCTGCCGCCGAGATATTCGTCGCCACGCTCGACAACGACAACACCTACGTCTATGACCGTGAGACGGCGATCTTCGGCCAGCAGGTCGAACTGGAAACCCTCGCCCGCCAGGGAGCCGAAGCTGCGATCCTCGAAGCCGCGCTCGAAGACGGTATCCTCGACATGGCCCAGGACAACGCCGAAAGGTACGTCGGCCAGTTGATGACCTCTCTCGGTTTTGAGGAAGTCGTTTTTGTGAGGGGCACCCCCTCCCCCGACCAGAATCTCGGCGACTAGCCCCCCCTGCAAACCCGATCCTTCGACACTTTGTCTGAGGAATCATAGACCATGATTCCATTTCGTAGGGGCGACCCTTGCGGTCGCCCAGAGTCATTTTAGCCCGGCGGCTTCAGCCCCGGGCTTCCTTAATTTGCCATCAACTTCCACCCAGCCCACACACCCGATTTTGAGTATAATCACATATATTGTGCTGGACGCTTCCGGCTGTTTGGATCGATTTCTGGATAACCACACAGGTGAAACATCATGACCCAGGCTGATCAATCACTTGCCCGGCGGACCGCCGATCTGCGCGAGCAGATTCATTATCATAACTACCGCTACCATGTCCTCAATGCCCCGATCATCACCGATGGCGAATTTGATGCGCTCTATCGCGAACTGGTGGAACTGGAAACGCAGCATCCCGATCTGGTCACCCCCGATTCCCCCACCCAGCGAGTTGGCGGCGAACCCCGCACCGATCTCCCCAAAGTCGAACATGCTGCCCCTGTTCTCAGCCTGTCGAATGCCTTTGGCGATGACGACGTACTCGCCTGGCGCACCCGGATCGGCAAACTCCTGCCTGACGATACGACCCTCGACTATGTTGTCGAACCCAAGTTTGACGGTCTGTCGGTTGTCCTGACCTATGAGAATGGCGTCTTTGTCCAGGGTGCCACGCGCGGCAACGGCGAGATCGGCGAAGACATCACCCCCAATCTGCGGACGATCAATGCTCTCCCGCTTCGCATCCCCGCCGATCCCGATGGCCCGCCGCCGCCCATCCGTCTTGTTGTTCGCGGCGAGGTGTTTTTCCGCCTTCCCGCTTTTGAGGAACTCAACCGCCAGCGCGCCGAAAATGGTGAGCCGACCTTTGTCAATCCCCGCAACGCGGCTTCCGGGGCGCTGCGTCAGCTTGACCCCCGCATCACCGCCCGTCGGCCTCTTGATCTTGCCTGCTATCAGATACTCGACGGCGAGGGCGGCGACCTCCCTGTTACCCAATGGGATGTCCTCCACTATCTCTATGGTCTTGGCTTCCCCGTCATGCTCGATTATTCCCTGCATTTCGATGATCTCGACCCGCTGCTCGCCTACATCCACACCTGGGAAGATCGCCGCCATGACCTCGATTTCGAGATCGATGGCCTCGTGATCAAAATCAACGACCTTGAAACTTTCGAAGCGCTTGGAGTCGTCGGCAAAGACCCGCGCGGGGCCATTGCTTACAAATT
>DAOUES010000214.1:0-2859 GCA_034430335.1 Anaerolineae bacterium
GTTGGACGACCACGCGCACGACGTTCGGGCTGAAGACGATCAGCGCGACCACCCCAAAGGCGAGCACGTCGATCCAGGTTTTGGCGACCGCCGGTTTCAACTCCCTGCCGCGATGGTCGAGCGGCCCGCCGATCAGGTAGACGAGCAGTGCAAGCCCGGCCAGCGGGATCAGCGCGAGGGCGGCGGTGTAACTGAGCAGGGCGATCCCCAGCCACAACCCGGCGAGAATGAACGCCTTCCGTTTGCCGGTCGAGCAGGCGGTGATGATCGCATCGAAGAAGAGCAGCGCGGGGGCGATCATGACGATACCCCGGTAGGCGACCCGGCTCAAATGGATCGGCCCGGCCATCACCGCAAGCGTCCCGGCGGCGATCAGGCCCACCCAGCGGCGGGCGCGTGATCCTTCCGGCGCAAAGTGCCGCCCGGCGCGGTAGGCGGCGGCGATTCCGAGTATCCCGGCAAAGAAGGAGACGATCCGGGCACCGAACGCCGTCGGGCCGATCAGCGCCATCGAAGCGGCGACGAGCACCCGGTGCAGCGGCTCGGCGCGGCCCGTCCCGACGATCAGGTAGAGCGGCATCACCCCCGTCCGGGCGAAGCGGTAGGCGTCGATGGCGTTGGTCGCCTCGTCGAAGGACAGGCCCGGCGGCCATTCGTCGAAATGATAGACGCGCAGCACGGCGGCGATCAACAGAATGGCGAGAATAAAAATAGTGGGAAACAGGCGAAGACATCTATGCCGTGCCAACTGGCATCTCCTGCTTAACGTCCAGGCGATTGACCGCCCGGAAACAATCCAAAAGCCCCCTATGGGAGGGCGACCATCGCCGCGCCGATGATCCCGGCCTCGTTGCCCAGCCTGGCAGGGACTACCCTGGCATTGACCGTCAGATACGGGACGAAGCGGTCGGCTTTCTTGCAGACCCCGCCCCCCACGATGAACAGATCGGGGGCAAACAGCATTTCGAGCACCCCAAGATACTCGTCGAAGCGAGCGGCCCATTTCTTCCAGGAGAGCTTCTCCTGCTGGCGGGTAGCGTCAGAAGTGCGGACCTCGGCCCGCCTGCCGCGCAGGTCCATCTGCCCCAGTTCGGTGTTGGGCACCAGTATCCCGTGCGAAAAGACCGCCGTGCCGATCCCCGTGCCGACGGTGACGACGATCACCGTGCCGGTCTCGCTTTTCCCCGCGCCGAAGGCCATTTCCGCGATGCCGGCGGCGTCGGCATCGTTGATCAACGTCACCGGCAGCCCGATCTGCTCCGTGAACAGCCCGGCGGCGTCCAGGTCGATCCACTTGTCATGTAGATTGGTCGCCGTGCGGGTGAACCCGTTCTGAACCACGCCGGGATAGCCGATCCCGACCGGCCCTTCCCATTCGAAATGATCGGCGATCTGCCGGACGACGCGGGCGACCGGTTTGGGTTTTGATTGGGCGGGAGTGGGGATGCGAAAGCGGGACGTGACCAATACCCCGGTGGACGTATCGACCGGCGCACCCTTGATCCCCGATCCCCCGATATCGACGCCGAGAATCTCCATGCCTTTTCCTCTCAGAACTCGTTGGCTGCCACGTTCAAAGTATAGCAGGATTCTGGTTTTCCGAAAGTTGAGAAACCGCCAGCACAGTCAGAATCAGAAAGCAGCCAGAAGACCGGCACCTTACAGGTCGTCCTGCAAAATGGGAAGACCCATATGGTTTCTCGATAATAAGTTGATTATTCCAACTATTTTCTTTACTTGGCACGAAAAATCTACTATAATGGCGGTTGTTCAGCCACGCCCCAACCCTTTGCAATGATCGTGCGCTGATAACCCTGAAGCGATCCCATGAAAGGATGAATGATGACCGTACAAGAAAGACCAAGCAGGCAGATGATCCTCCGAGGTATCAATCTGGTTGCAGCCGCCATCGCACTGATCTCCGCACTGCTGCTGTGGCAGGCTTTATCAACAATTGACGCAGACTCGCTGAACTTTTTGAACCCTGCCGGGTGGGTCAAGTTCGGGTTGGCTTCCACGGTGGTGGGCAGCTTAATCCTGACCCTTATTAACCCCTCGAAATTTGGCGACACCGGCTATGTTGGCTGGCTCATACTGGGCTTCGCCTTCAGCTTTTTGGCGATCACCGGCGTTTGCGCTTATATGGCTGTCTTCCCCGTCGGCGAGGGATACCCGTTCCCGGTATGGCTGGGATTGTTCGGAGGGGGACTGGCATTTGTCGGTGTAACCGGGCTTGCCATCCGCAACCGAGGCAAGTTCTAATTTCGTCTGCCAGCAATTATACAATCAACGAAAAGATGCACTCTCCAGAGAGTGCATCTTTTTTTGCATTCGCAAGCCGGGGGGATTCTACGCTTTGCGAAGTACGGCCAGGATATTGCAGAACAGGATGCCCTGCCCGACGGCGTCGTCGAGCGCATTATGGGTGTGCGGGAAGCCCTCGAACCATTCGTCGGGCATACGCCGCTTGGTCGATTTACGGTAGGGGGTGTTCATGGCGGCCATCGCCAGCGTCTTGATGTCCAGCGCCGAATGTGCAAACGGGCTGCGGCCCGCAAAGCGGATCAGGTACCAGTAGACGAACATGAAATCGTAGGCCGCCGGGTAGCCGACGAAAACCGGCTTCCCCGGCAAACTCTCGACCCAGGCGACGTAGTCTTTCATCGCCGCTTCCGGCGGACGTGGGTCGGCGCGGCAGGCTTCCCACGCTTCGGGATGTTCCTCCCACCACGCCATCGTTTTTGGATCGGGTTCGGCCCCCGGCAGGGTTTCCAGGTTTGCGGCGAAACTCCCCACCAGGGTCTTGTCGGGTAGATAGGCGGCGGAGGCAAAACTCAACATCGAATGCGGGCCGGGGAT
>DAOUES010000215.1:0-4056 GCA_034430335.1 Anaerolineae bacterium
CGCCGCCGAAGATACCGGCTACGATGGCTGGCATGGGGACAACCCGGAAGTGCAGGGCGGCGAATACGTTTCGGCGGGGCTGCAAAACATCTTCGACCAGCCGTTCGTGTGGCTGGGGCGCGTGCTGGGCGATACGCTCCGGGCGACCGTTCAGCCCTACGGGACGGTGATCGCCACGCCGACCGGGGCGGGGGTCAAGGATGCGCTGGGCGATTTCCTGATCGGCGAGGTGCCGTTGAGCTATGTATTGTCTGTTCCGGCGCTGGGGCGGCGGCTGCTGATGTACATCTGGCACACCTGGGGACTGATCGGCGGGGCGGCGGGAATCGTGCTGGCGATCAAAGAGGACTGGTGGAAGGCGGCACCGCTGGCGGCGTGGATTGTCTACGTGTTCGGCGTCACCGCCGTGCTGCTGATCGAGCCGCGCTACGTGTTCCCGGCGATGTTTGCCCTCACGATCTTCGCGGCCTACGCCAGCGTGCGGGCCTGGGATGCGCTTCAATCGCGCCGGAGCCGTCTCACCGCAGGAGAATCAGGAGCAGCGGCAGGCTGATCGCACTGAGCAGCGTCGTCCAGAAGACAAGCTGCGAGGCGAGTTCGGGGCTTTTCCCGAACTCCTTCGACAATATGAAGACGTTGATCGCGGTTGGCAGACCGGCGGCGGCGATGAGCATCACCGACAGGTCACGCGGGACGCCTATCAAGAAAGTCATCAGGGCGACTACCAGCGGCCCGACGAGCAGCCGGAGCGCCGATGCGCTTGCGACCGGCAGCAGGTTGCCGTTGACCTTACTCCGGGAAAGCTGCGCCCCCAGCGTGATCAGCGCCAGCGGGATCATGCCGTTGTTCAACTGCTGAAGCGGCACCGACAGCACTTCGGGGATCGGGATATTCACGAGCCGGACAATCAGGCCAATCACCAGCGCGTAGAGAATCGGCACCTTGCTCAACCGGCGGGCCGATTCTTTCAAACTGCGTTCGCCGCTCAAGGCGATCAGGCCGAAGGAAAACAAAATGAGCGCCTGGGCGGGGACGATCAAGGCGGCGACTTCGAGGCCGCGCTCGCCAAAAGCCAGCAGCATAAACGGGAAGCCGTAGTTGCCGGAGTTGAAGAAGGTCGACGAGCAGGCCAGAACGGTGCGATCCTTCTTGAAGGGTTTCAGCGAAAAGAAGGCGTGGCTCAGAATGTACATGACGATCTGGAAGACGATGGTGATCGAGCCGATGTAGAGAATTTCCGTCGATTGCAACTCGGTGCCGACCAGCGTGTTGAAGGCGACCACGGGGGAGATCACGTAGAAAAGCACCCTGGTCAGGGTAGCGATGTCCAGCTCGAAGATTTTATCGAGCAGGTAACCGACCCCGATGATGATGAAGATCGGCAGGACGATGGTGTAGAAGATTTGAAATGGCAGCATAATGTTATGGTTGACCGCACTTGTCGAGCTTGTTCGGTAGACAATGGTTGGGGAGATTACCAGCGATGGCCGGATATGCCAAAAACCACCCCGGCGAGGCGATCCCGGATCAGGCGGGAACCTATGTCCTGCTGCTGGCGGTCAATGGGGTGTTCAGGGGGCAGGTCGGCAGGCTGGGCGAAGTGATTTTACCGGCAGGACTGTATGTCTACGTGGGCAGCGCACACGGGCCGGGCGGCCTGCGGGCGCGGGTGCTGCGCCACCTGCGGATCGACAAGCGCCGCCACTGGCATATCGATGCGCTGACGGGTGCATACCCGGTTAGTGAGGTCTGGGTTTCGACAGCGCCGGAGCGGTTGGAATGCCGCTGGTCGCGGCTGTTGGAGAACCTGCCCGGCGTCGAAGTCCCCGCGCCTGGATTTGGCTCGTCGGACTGCGGCTGCCGGTCACACCTGTACGCGCTTCCCGAAGCGCGGCTCGACGCGGCCTGGGAGTCGCTGGGCCGACCGGAGCGGGTGGTGCTCGATCAATCGTGAACGAGCAGCGGCTGCATCACCAGCCGAAGCCATGACCGGGTGATTTCGTCGGCGGGCATGTCGATCAACACCTGGTTGATCAGCAGCACCGCGTTCTGATCGCCGCGCGCGCCCCAACCCGCCCGCGCCGATTCGAGGTGCGTATGGGCGTCTTCGTGCTCGCCCTGGTAGTGGAGCACCATGCCGAGCATCCCGCGCATCAAGGCGCGTGCGTCGCCCAGCCCCGAAGTGTTGGTTATCTGCGACAGGACATCACGGCAGCGGCGCAGGGCCTCGTAGTCCTGATCGCTCAAGGCCAGCGCCCAGACGTAACCGGCTTCCAGCCGCCAGCGCAGGTCGTCGTTTTCGCTGATCGGCAGGGTGTTGATCACGTCGGGCAGGGTGCGGACGGCCATGAACGGTTCGACGGCGATCAGGGACAGGGCCAGCTTGCTGTGAATGATGTACGGGCTGTCGGGCGGGCTGAGTTCGCGGTAAACCTGGGCGGCGGCGGCATAATCACCTGCCGCGACGTACATATCGCCCAGCTTCTCGGCGAGTTCCGCCTGCTTTGCACCGAGTCCGGGGACTCCCCGCGCGATCTCAGCGCCGCGCCGGTAGAGCTTGAGCGTTCGATCCCGGTCGAGCGAGCGCCGGGCCTCGGCCAGCGCCATGTCGATCACCGACAGGGCGCGGTCGGGGGCGGAGGCTCTCATATAATGGTGGATCGCAGCTTCGGCGCGCAGCCGCCGACCGGTCGCCGGGACTGCGAAATAATCGCCTGCCCGCCGGTGCAGCTTTGCCTTCAGGTCGTGGGGGATGCTGCCGGTGATCATCTCGCGGACGAGGCGGTTGGTGAACCGGTACACCCTCAGACGCCCGGCACCGCTGGCATCCAGCCAGCTTTCTTCGACCAGGGCCGACAAATCTTCGAAGAGTTCCTCCTCGTGAACGCTGCCGCGAACGGCGCGCAGCGCACCGATCCGCATACCGTCGCCGAGGATCGCCGCCGCGAGCAGCGTCTCGCGCCGGCCTTCCGGCAGGCTGCCGACCTGCGCAGCGAGGATCGACGAAACGGGTTCGAGCGGCTGGCCTCCGGTGAGGCGGCGGGCGGCCAGCCAGATCAACAGGGGGAGACCCCCGGTGTATTCCATAAAAGGCTGCGCCAGGTCTTCCGGGACGCAGGGAATACCGGCCATGCTTGCGCCGAGCGACAATGCATCCGCCGGTTGGAGGCGCTTCAGCTCCACGACATTACCTTCGAAGACGGCGTGGATATCGCTGACTGCGCCGGGGGTATAGGTGGCAAGGATGCACAGGGGCAGTTCACCGGTGCGGCGGGCCAGGCTGAGGCAGACGTTTCGGACCGGTTCGCTGGCCTCGTCGAGGTCTTCGAAGATCAGCAGGAGCGGCCTCTCTCTGGAGCGCTGGCTGCTGCTCCAGCTTTTCAACAGGCGGGCGATCAGGCCGGGCAGGGCGGCGTCGCTGGACAGGATGATCGTACTGGTCGGCTCGGCGGCCTGCACCTGCTGGGGGGCGGATTCCAGCGCCTCGGTCGACGGCAGTCCAAACAGCTTCATGAACTCGTCGCTGCGGTCGGCAAGCCCCAGCCGATTGATCGACTGCAAAGCCTGTTTGCGCTGGGCTTCCGACGATTGGCCGGGTTCGATTTCTAGCAGGGCGCGGACCAGATCGGAAACGGGGTCGAAGGGACGGTTCCGGCTTCCCCGGCAGTCGATCAGCAGGCTATCGAGGCCGTGCCGGTAGGCCAGGTTGACCGCTTCCCAGGCGAGGCGGGATTTCCCGACTCCACTTTCACCTTCGAGGGCGAGCCTGCTTCCCTGCTGTTTGGAGAGCGCGGCCAGCCGTTCGGATATGACGGCAAGCCCGGCATTTCGCCCGACAAGGGGCAGCGAGTGGGGGGCAGGGAGGGCGGACTGGTCGGATGATCCGGGGTCCTGGCTGTCTTCACGTTTCATCGTCACGGCACACTTTCCTTATTGATCCCCGGTAATCATATCCCGGGCAGCGATACAGCCTCCCAGCGAGGCAGCGGCGCGGACGCCGTTGACAATCGCCTGGGCGACGACTTCGGCGGCATAGGCCCCGATGACGGTGATGTT
>DAOUES010000216.1:0-2553 GCA_034430335.1 Anaerolineae bacterium
AACGGTGTTGGCCGTGTGCAGAAGCGTGGTGACGCGGCGTTCGCGTTCGACGAGGCGGTTCATGATCGCGGCGGTCAGGTAGACGACGACCGACGAAGTGACGGCGATAAAGGTCAACTGGGCGGCGATATACAGCGGCCTGCGGTGAAGGTAAAGGGGCAGGGCGGGAATGATGTACCAGTGGGGCAGCGCCCCGCTGCGTTCGAGGAGCGACAGGGCGGTCAGGATGGCGATGGTGAGGCCCAGATATGCATAAGGCACCCACGACGAAAGCAGGATGGCGACAACCACGCCATGCACCAGGATGAAGGGCAGAACCGGGCTGGTGATCCCGCCGGTGAGGTGAAGGGTAATCAGCATCGCCACCCAGTCGAAGAGAATCTGGAGGATGACGAACTGGCGGGCGCGGCGGAGCCGCACCTGTCGCTCCAGGGCCGGGAGCGAACGGGCGATAAGGTCCAGGTAGAGATTCACTCCCAGGATCGCCAGGCCGGTGGCGACCAGGGCGCGCCAGGGAAGGTTGACTTCCAGGATGAGTTCGGCGAAGGCGGTGGCGATCAGCAGCAGCGAACCGACTCCCCAGCGCATCAGGATCAACTGACGGCAGTCGCCGGTCAGATCGCGCTGGAAAGAGAGTTCTGCTGGTTGAGAATCAAAAAGATGGTCATCCATGATGGGCTGCTGCCCCCCGGTGAGCCGGTAAACGATCAGCGATTCAGCAGCATTTCTACCTGCTCGATCAGCTTATCCGGGTCAAACGGCTTTTCGACAAATGCATCCACAGGCAAATAATCCTCGTCGGGGCCGAAGCGCAGTGAGGTAGTCGAGTGGATGGCGGTCAACATAATGATCGGAATGCTGGCATATTGGGCATAGGGCGAGGTGGGATCAGGGCTGCGCAGCTTGATGGCGAACTGAAAGCCCTCGGTGGTGGAATCCATCATCACGTCGAGGATGATCAGGTCGGGGCGCTGTTCCTTGATCTTCTCCAGCCCTTCGCTGCCATCGGCGGCCTCGATTACCGTGTGCCCGGCGCTCTCCATGCACAGGCGAGCCGCCAGGATCATGTCGGGATCGTCGTCTATGACCAGAATTTTTGCCATCACGTTTCTTTCCTTCGGGTACACTGTTTGGATGGGCGAAGGCCGCCCCTTTTAACTAGCCTTCGGTCGTCCATCTCCCCGTCCTCCCCCTTCGACGAACCTCCGGTTCGCCACTTCCCCCAAGGGGGCAGGTGGGGCACGAATTGTAAGACTCGCTTCAAAAAACTATCCAACCCACTCGCCCCCTTGGGGGAGATGGCCGACCGCAGGTCGGTCAGAGGGGGTGCGGGCTACTCGGTTTCCTCGACTACCAGCGGCGGGCGCTCGTTGACCTCGGTGAACGGCTCGCGGGACAGGGAGGCGAGTTCCCACTCGCCGCCTTCCATCAGCAGGCTGCCCTGGTTGCAGCTTTCGACGCACTGGCCGCAGAACGTGCAGCGGTCGACATGGTAGGTCATCAGGTAGTGCTTGGCCTTCTTGTCGATCACCTCGATTTCGAGCGCCATCGCCGGGCAGTCCCTGGCGCACAGGCCGCAGCCGGTGCAGGTGTCCGGGTCCCAGACGAGGCTGCCGCGCAGCCGGTCGGGGGTCTCGGCGGGTTCGTCCGGGTAGTTCTCGGTGAACGGCTTCTTGAAGAGCGCCCCGGATACGTCTTTGAACATCATGCCGAATTTCATAGGGTCTTCCCCTCCGGCAGCGAACGCTGACGATAATAGTCGATGCCGTACCGCCGGAGCTGTTCCCACGTCCAGCCATCGGAGCCGTCGTTTCGATTGACCCGCACCATCCGGTCATTGCAGGAGAAGCAGGGATCGATACCGGCCAGGATCATGGGGACATCGGCAAGCTGGTGGCCGACGGCGAGCTTGACGACCGAGGTCATGTTGCAGATGGTTGGCGTGCGCACCCTGACCCGGCTGGGAACGTCGGTGCCGTCGCTCTTGATGAAATAGAAAAGCTCGCCGCGCGGCGCTTCGACCCGGAAGGCGACTTCGCCTTCGGGGACGCGGCGCTTGACCCGCGCCTTGATCTCGCCCGGCGGCAGATCGTCGAGCACTTCGCGGATCAGCCGGTAGCTTTCGAACAGTTCCTTGACCCGCACGGCGAAGCGCGCTTCGAGGTCGCCCCGGTCGTCGGAAATGGCGTTGACCGGGTGATCGACGTAGGTCCCGTAGGGCGCTTCGATCCGCACGTCGCGCAGGACGCCCGACGCGCGGGCGGTCGGGCCAATCGCGCCGAGGACTTCGGCCTGGCGGCGGGTCATCGTGCCGATGCCGCGCGTGCGCTGGAGAAAACTGGAGTCGGTGGAGACAACGTCGAGATAGTGGGTCGTGCGCTCTTCGAGGTAGTCGAGTGCTTTCAGAATATCGCCGATATGCCTGTCGGCCAGGTCGATCTTGACGCCGCCCAATACGTTGGCCGAGTAGTTGACCCGGTTGCCGCTGATCGATTCGAGGAGGTCCATCACCGTTTCACGGTCGCGCCAGCTAAACATGAACAGCGCGTCGAA
>DAOUES010000217.1:0-21355 GCA_034430335.1 Anaerolineae bacterium
GAGAGCCGTTCACCACGTATCGAACGCTGTATCCGCGCTTCATGAGCGAGTTCGGGTTCCAGTCGCTGCCGCCGATGGAGACGATCAAAGCCTTTGCCGACGAACCCGACTGGAACATGACCTCGCACATCATGGAGTATCACCAGCGGGGGAATCACGGCAACGGGCTGATCATCGCCCAGATGACCGCCAACTATCGCATGCCCAAAGATTTCGAATCGCTGGTCTACATGAGCCTCGTCCAGCAGGCGGAGGGGATTCGCTACGGGGTCGAGCACTGGCGTCGGCACCGCGAGCGCGTTGCCGGGACGCTCTACTGGCAGTTGAACGACTGCTGGCCCGCCGCATCCTGGTCGAGCATCGACTATTTTGGCCGCTGGAAGGCGCTCCACTACGGCGCGAAGCGCTTCTACGCCCCCGTCCTCCTCTCGATTGAGGATCAGGGCGCGCGGATGGGCATCCACGTCACCAATGACCGGCGCGTCCCCTTCGAGGGGATCGTCCGCTGGTCGCTGGAGACAGTCGCCGGAGCCGCCATCGACCGGGGCGAAATGCCCGTCACCGTCGATCCGACGAGTTCGCTCCACGTCGATACGCTCGACTTTGCCGACCGGCTCGACGCCGACACGCAGCGCGAGGCCGTGTTCGTGTGCGAACTGATGCAGGGTGATGATCGCCTGTCGATGGCCGTCGCCCCGCTCGTCCTGACCAAGCACCTCGCGCTGGTCGACCCGGCGCTGACGGTCGATGCCACCGTCTGGGGCAGCCAGGTTGTGATCGCCGTCTCGGCGCAGACCCTCGCCCGTTTCGTCGAGATCGCCATCGAGGGCGCGGATGTGATATTCAGCGACAACTACTTCGATCTCCCCGCCGGGCGCACGGTGAACATCACCTGCCCGCTGCCCGATGGCCTGGACGCCGACCAGCTTCGGCGGTCGATCCGGGCAAGATCGCTGTATGAGGCGTTTACATAATCTGCGATTCCGTCTCGTTGGGGTGGGGCCAAACGACCAAAGATCATCGGTCGCCCGGCACTTTTCCTGCTGCTCTTCAGCAGCTCCAATTTGAATTCTTCCGTATATGCCCTGTAATGTTCCTCTCCCGTTCCCTCAATCTACGACATTTTTCGTGTCCGAGAATCAGGGGAAGGTCAGCTTTGATTCCCAACAAAATTGGCCAGCGCCCAGAATAACCAATGACAGCGAAACGCTGTAACCCATTTGGAGCATTAAGCTGATAAGCAGTGCCAACTGGTGGATTATTCTAATGCTCCTTTCGGGGCATTGTTGAGTTTGAGGATCACACATTAGAGTAATATCGAATTATTCATAATCTAATTTGGTTACACCAAAATAGCATTGCAACATATCGACAGGATGAAAACATGGAGATCAATTCTGGGGATACCGTCTGGATATTAGTGTCCACTGCACTGGTATTGATGATGACACCGGCCTTAGCCTTCTTCTATGGCGGCATGGTACGGAAAAAGAACATTCTTTCGACGCTTATCTTGAGCATCATGATGATGTCCGTCATCAGCATCCAATGGGTACTGTTAGGTTACACTCTGTCTTTCGGGCCTAGTGTGGGCGGCCTGATCGGCAACCTGGATTTCCTGGGGCTGGTTAATGTCGGCGTGGCCCCCGGTGACTACGCGCCAACGGTACCCCATCTGGCATTTGCGGGTTACCAGATGATGTTCGCCATCATCACCCCTGCCCTGATTACAGGGGCTTTCGTAGAACGGGTGCGCTTCAAGACTTTCATCGTCTTCAGCCTGTTATGGGCCACCCTGATCTATGACCCGGTCGCACACTGGGTCTGGGGCGCCGGTGGTATCCTGGGTAACATGGGAGCGCTGGATTTTGCCGGAGGAACTGTCGTTCATATTACGGCGGGCGTGTCTGCACTGGCTTTTGCGCTGGTCATTGGACAGAGACAGGGTTACAAACAAGGCGCGTTGGGTCCGGACAATATCCCATACACCGTTCTGGGTGCCGGTCTGTTATGGATGGGTTGGTTTGGCTTTAATGGTGGGAGCGCGCTGGCAGCCGATGGCATCGCAGTGAATGCCGTCATGACCACCAATTCCGCCGCCGCCGCCGCTGCATTCGTCTGGATGATCCTGTCCTGGCTGGACGACAAGCCCAACGTCCTGGGCATCGTCACCGGGGCGGTGGTTGGCCTGGTTGCCATCACACCTGGGGCGGGTTTCGTAACCCCACTGGCGGCACTGCTCATCGGGGCTGTGGCATCATCCATCAGTTACTACACCATTCGCCTGGTAAAAAACAAAACCAACGTAGACGAGTCTTTGGACGTTTTTGCCTGTCATGGCATGGGCGGATTGTGGGGCGCGGTAGCGACCGGTTTGTTTGCCACAACAGCCATCAACGCAGGTGGAGCGAATGGCCTCTTTTATGGCAATCCTCGTCAGCTTGTGACGCAGATCATTGCTGCTGTAGTTGTCGCTGTATACTCCTTTGTCCTGACCTATGCACTGGCCTGGGTGCTTGATAAGACAATGGGGCTGCGGGTCTCGGAGACTGAGGAAGGAATCGGTCTGGATATCAGCGAACACAGAGAACAGGCTTACACCTAGGAACTGTAAAAATATAAGTCCGCATTTTTCGATCCGGCCCTCACCCCTAAATCCCCTCTCCCTCAGGGCGAGGGGACTTAAGCCTGACTTTTCCTGTATATGGAAAATGCGGTGTTATTTCTTTACAACTGCCTAATATCTATCCGTAAATTCACTTCGTTCATTTCGGATAGATACAAAATCGAACCGTCCGAAGCGATTTCTGGATAGATTGTAAACGAGAGAGGTTCTGTGATGACGAAAAAAATTGAAGTGATTATTCGAGAAGAGAAGCTCGATGCAGTCAAACAGGCCCTGAAGGACATTGGCATCTATGGGCTGAACGTTGTACAGGTGCGTGGACACGGGCGTCAGGGCGGCATCGAACTGGCCGGGCGGGCCGGGCCATACACCGTCGATCTTTTGCCCCGCGTGCAGATCAACATTGTCCTCAGCGATCATAACGTCGAGAAAACCATCGAAACCATTCAGGAAACTGCCCGGACAGGCCAAATGGGGGATGGGATCATCTTCATCTACCCGGTAGATGAGGTCATTCGAATCCGCACCGGCGAACGAGGGCGCGAAGCCCTGACGTATGAAGGGGACATCGACTCAAGGCAATCCGCATAGGCACATCTAACTTGCCCCGGTTACAGCCAACTGTGGCCTTCGAATACAATGCGAAACCGAAGAGCCAACCGCCATTGGCGGCTGGCTCCTATCTGTCTCACCGTAGATCGCCGGCACCGGGCAATCGCCGTGACTGATTCCACCTGGCAAACATCGATCTCTTGCCAGGGCCAGCGCAGCGACATGCGCATATACGCTTCAGGAACCGGCAGCGGGAGCGTTAATAACCAATGGTGGTTTTATGGATGTTTGGTAGGGAATATATACTTGTCTGAACCCCCGCCTTTGTCCTCCCCCGCCTCGGCTTATCCGGTTATTTTGTAATCACCGGGCACATATAGGCCAAATGATCCCAGATCGTCCCCCGCCCATTGTTACCACCATCATTCGCCGCTATACTGAGCCTGTCATAAAACCCTGCCCGGCAGCGTCAGCCCTGTGGAGAATATTATGCAAGCCGGTTTCAACAAACGCATCTTCGATCTGTCCACCTTCAAAACCACCATCGACGACATCGTCGGCCACATGGACGATCTCAAGGCGGCGGCGCGTTCCGGGCGAATCGGCAAAGACTTCTCGGAGCGGATCATGCTGGCGGTGACGCGGGTCAACGGCTGCCGCTACTGTGAATACGGCCACACCCGCGCCGCGCTCAAGGCCGGGGTCAGCCCCGAAGAAATCCGGGCTTTGATGTCGGCTGAATTCGACGACCTGCCCCAGGACGAGGTCGTCGCGCTGATGTACGCCCAGCATGTCGCCGAATCACGCGGGAACCCCGACCCAGACGCCACCCAGCGCCTCGAAGACACCTACGGAGTCGATGCCGCCCGCGATATTCAAGCCTATATCCGCATGATCATGTTTGGGAACCTGTACGGCAACACCTTCGATGCTTTTCTCAGCCGGTTGGCCTTCAAGCCGGTGCCCGGCAGCCGCCTGTGGAACGAACTGGGGGTGTTGTTCGGCGCTTTTGTGCTGATCCCGGTCGGGATGCTGCGCCGCGCTTTCCGGCGGGTTGGGTGATTGGAAATCGTCGCCCCCTGTTTTTGTGCGCGATGGAGCACTCCCTCTGGCCGACTTCGTCGCCCATTGTTAATCCGCCGTAGGCGGATTACTGGGAGTTGATAATCGGCATTCTGCCGATTAATAGGGGTTTCGGCTCTGCCGAAACGCCCAGGCAACCGAAAAACGGTTGCCGACTTCGTCAAAACATCCATCCCCCAATAACGGAACAGAGGTTCGCCATCTCCCCCACAGGGGGCGATCAGGAGGCGCTTGGTTTTGCGCGTGATGGAGCACCCCCTCTGGCCGACTTCGTCGCCCATCTCCCCCACAGGGGGCGATCAGATGTTATGCTTACACCATCGCCACACTGCGCAGCGCAAAGGCGATCTCGTCCGGCACCTTGATCGCCGCCTCGCCGCAGTTCGGACATATGCCGTCGTCACTGGCAAATCGCAGCCCGCAGCAGTTCCAGCAGATGTAGCGTGTCCCGGCCAGTTCAATCGCCAGCCGCGCACCTTCGGCGGGCGTGCCCCGGCTCGCCGATTCGAACAGCGCCCGCGCCTCCGCCTCGTCGATCCCCCCGTAGACGATCAGGTGGATGTCCATCCGGCGGCATGGGCGCTCGTTGTTCTTTGTCTTGCATTCGGCCATCGCCTGCGCGACGATGGCTTTCATCCGTTCTAATCGATCATCCATATCAGCTACTAGATTACCACAACCCGACGCCGTTCTCGAAACGCCGAATAGAAATTGTAACAGCCCCTTCCTGCCATTCACCCAAAAGCCGATACTTCACAGCCCAGGCATCTGTAGAGTCACTTTTAGCCCGGCAGCTTTAGCCCCGGGTGTCTCGGCGCTTCCCCACTTTTTTCTTGGCTCTTGTGCAGAAAGCGTAAGCATAACCCCCGCCCCGCCCCGCCCCCTTTCAGGGAGAGGGAGCAGACTTACACTTTGCACAGTTGAGCCTTTTTCTTTGTCTTTCCCTCTGCGTCCTCTGCGATTTGATCTTCCCCCGCCACACCCAACCATTGCTCCCCCCTTTTCCCTCCGCCCAAATATCTTCACAGCTTTTTCACAAATAAGGGGACGAAAACCGGCTTAACCCGTCTATAATCAAGGGGCACATGGGGTGCGAGAGGGTAACAGAATTCCCGGAGGGTACAATATGAGTCAACGTATTAACGATATACCCGATTGGCTCAGACCGCTCTACGAAAATGATGCACCGAATATATCGCAGCCCGGCTCCCTGACTTCTCCATCTTCTCATTCCGGCTCCGACATGCCTGACTGGTTGGCCTATGCCTATCAGCAGCAGGATTCGCCGGGCGCTCCCCTGGCCATCCCCGATAGCTGCCTGTCGATCAAAGCCTGGCTGCTGATGGGAGAACCCTCCGGCGAACTGGGCCAGCATCTCGGATCGCAGCGCCTGCTCCTCGATAACGTCTACCTGAACCTGGCTCGCGAGGCGCTCACCGAGGCCGAGAGACAGATCCGCGCCTTCTTTTACCAGCACGAGGTCATGCCCGACGCAATCGACATGTACAAGCTGCGTGACGTTGCCGAAGCCTTGAAGATGTACCCGGTTCAGGTGGCAACGCTGCTCGTCGATACCATCCTGATGGCCTCCGGGGAGTTCGAAACCTGCCCCAGCGATATACGTCACCGGGCAATCCTGGGCATCTCCCAGCGCATCCTCGACTACGAACGCCGCTCCTCGATGTCCGCCGCCACCGAGCGGATGGCCCAGGAGGTGCTGGAGGTCATCAAGCAGTCCGGGGCGGCCCAATCCGGGGCTGCGTCGGAGATCCGCCTGCACGCAAGGAAGCTGCTCATGGGCGTGATCGCGCGCGGCAGTTCGCGTTATTAATAGGCGTTCGGTACCGCAAACCAGGCTTTCACCGCTGCGTACCACCCGTTGAACACATCCGGGCGGGCGATCTCGACCACGCCCAGCGCGATGGCGGCCAGGCCCACCACAACGATCAGCACGCCAAATATCCGCCGGGGGACGCTTCCGAGGAAGCGCAGGAAGTCCCCACCTTCCTCGTGCGATCCGGTCACCGATGGAAACCCGAAAACTGCCAGCAGCAGTCCGCCCAATATCAGCCCGATTCCGGGGCGCTCGCGGATGCAGAACGTCACGTAGCCGCCGACCCCCATCAGCCGGATCACCCCCAGGGCGATGATCCCCACGCCAAGCAGCCCGAAGAACACGCCCCAGGCCGCCGCCCCGATCCCGCTGGTGGTGTCGGTTTTGCTTTGCTCGCTATCGCTGAACGATACCCGCCGCTCGATGATCGTTCCCACCGCCCCGGCGATCAATCCCACGCCGACAATCAGAAGTCCGATATTCAGAAAAAGCAGCACCGACAGCTTCCACCCGGCGGCCATGATCACGATCCCACCGATCACGGCGATCAGTTCGATGGTCGAGAGGGTCTTTGCGAGCTTGTTCATACGTCATCCAGTATCCGGTTGGGTTTTCCGTGATTCGGGTCTACTATTGCTATGATAGAAAATACCGGAGTGACCATGACCCACGCAAACGAACATCCCACCCTGATGCAGGCTTTCGATTTCACCGCCGCCGATCTCGAAGCCAACCGCGCCGGGGCGCTGACCCCGCACCAGATCGACACCCTGCGCCGCGCCCGCCGATCCCCGCTGATCCGCCAGTCCGTCTCGCTGATGCTCTCCCTGGTGCTGTTCGCCTTCGTCATGCTCTGGGAGATGACGCTGCTGTTCAAGGGCTTCCTGATTTTCGTATTCGTCGTCTCGGTGCTCTACGAGGGAAGGACGATCCTGCGGCTGTCGATAGGCGTCAGCCGCGATGGACGCGACAAACAGGTCGAAGTCGCGGAGGGAGAACTCGCGTTTTTCGCGCCGGTGATCAAAATGCCGATGACCACCTACCACGTGAACATCGGCAGGGAGGATTTCAGCGTTACCTGGGAGCAGGTCGGCGCGCTGCGGGAATTGGCGGAGGGGGAGGTCATGGCGCGGGTGTATTGTTCTGCTCACTCGCGGATGGTGGTGTCGGTGGAGGTGGTGGAATAACAGGATCGCGCCGGTAGGGGCGACCCTTTGCGGCTGGAGGTCGCCGGTCGCCCACTTGATCTGCCCCCAACCCACCGTATCAAATACTTATTCATCGTGCGCGTAACTGCTTTCAGAGGCACGACGCATAGCGAGAAAGGCTTCTTTCAACTCCTGTCGCACTGCGCTTGTCGGTTCATCTAGCAAAAACCGTTGATATACTTCGAGAAATTCTAATCTCAGTCGATGGAACAAATGCAGAAAGTGCCTGAGAAAGCCGATACAGTCCAATACAACAAATTCGATACCACCGGTTGCCCTGTAAAGACTCTCTGCATAATCGGCGACTTCTTCGTCAATGGAATCGGTAGTAACAAAGATGTAGTTGTCCACTCTGATCCCTGATTTTCTAACTTTCTGCAATGCGCGATCTAAATCTCCTGTTGTAACGCGCTTCATCTTCATCTCGTAGCTTGTTACTACTTGCTTTTCTCCAATGAGCGTGATCTCAACATCGCCAAGTGCGCCCGTTTGTTCGTCTGCGGCATTATGAGATTGAAGAGGCAGCACACGTTCTCCCAAATTGTCCGAAGCAGCCTGATAAGCAGCAGCAACTACCAGCACTGGTAAACGCGCGGACCTGGGGAGACTCAGATGCTGTTCAATCAAATGCACAATATCTTCTGACGAGAGTGAGATATCGCCTTCCTCCTGTTGCAATTCACCTAATAGCGATTGCATTCTCTCTTCTCTCTCAAGCTTTAATATCAGCAGATATCTTACTGTTTCGGCCAGAAGATCGTCAGGAGTGATCTGCCCTTTTTCTACCGCGTCAAGTAGCTGAATTGCAGACTCGTACAGCTTTTTCGGATGTCCCCCCAATGCTGTACCCGGTTCAAGAACAACGGGTTTGGTCCTGAGTGCGGGTGTGAGAAAAGCTGTTGTTGGGTTACAGGGCAAAGCGTATTTATTGACGAAATCCCCGACAAAGTTCTCGTCATATGTTCTTCCAGAGAATGAGTTTTCCCCCAATTCTGTATATGGTTTGCGGATATCAATCGATGGATCATGAATCTTAGCCAGACAGCAAGCGAGCAACAATCGAACGGGTGCCCGGTTGTTTGGATGGCGACAGATATATCTTGTGATTTCGGACAAATCCGTGTTATCTAGAAAAGCTGTGTCAAGTTGCCTTGCGGCTTTTTCATAAGCAGCATCAAGCACCGCTGATGGTTCTTCGCGCTCAGACATCTATATCCTCCGCAAAGAGTTGCAAGTTCTCATAATGGGCTGGTAATTCATTATCGGCAGGCTTATTGATAAAGGAGGGATCGTAGTTGCTCCACAGCACCTCTTGCCTCGGATTTTTAACTGAGTGGGCATTCTTTATTGGAGCCTCCGAACAATACCAGTCACTATAAAGGGTGTCCATCAACGGGCTGTGGTATCCGGATATGGCAGCCATACCTTCTATCGAGTGCAGCACATCGGCCAGTTCTCGATGCTCCTTATCGGTCATTTCATACCGGTAAGCATTGCTGTCCCCTCGTGACTCATGAGGATAGGGTGGATCACAGTAGAAGAGTGTGTCTTCGCTGTCGTAGCGCCTGATCACCTCAATCGCCGGGGCGTTCTCGATTTGAACCCGTAGCAATCGTTGCACAATTTCCGACAACCCCTCCACACTGCCAAGCCACCTTGACACAGCGCCAGACATCCCGGCCCGACTTGATAGCCGACAGTGGGCCCATCGGCCAGAACTGGCCGTCTGTGCCAACCCTGTTCTCACCTGTCTGGCACGTACAAAAAATCGGCGAGCACGTTCAACATCTGGCAACTCTTTTACCGACTCTTGAATTGCCATCTCAAATTCTTCACGCGAGAAAGGAGTCAAGCCGATTGTGCGTATCAGTTCCTCTGGTTGATCCCGTAGTACACGGAAGAAATTGGTGATTTCGCTATCAATATCATTGTAAGTTTCGACAGGCGCAGGCTCTCGATTTATCAGAACCGCTGCTGATCCACCAAATGGCTCACAATAATGCTTGCAAGGAGCGAGGAGCGGTAACAACCAATCAAGATGACTATACTTTCCTCCATACCACCCAAAAGCTATTTTTTTCTTACCCATATTCCCTACTTTGACTAGAACTCTTTGCCGCTTCAACTATTATACCTGCCAGAGAAATCTATGCCGGGTTTTTCTTCAAACCATAGCGTCAGGAGTTAATCTTTAGCAATGATAACCACCTTTATCTATCCCCTACCCTTGACTCGGTGAACCGCTCCGTTATATAATATGAACGAAAGGTTCATAAACTATGCAACTATCCGACTGGACGCAAATCCACAGCCACATATTACACCTCGAACAGGCGGGGCTGGTCACCCGCACCTTCCGCCGCCTCGACCCCGACCGCCAGCAGGCGGTGCTCTCGGCGATCCTCGACGAGGCGGTCGAAAAAGGCCCCACCGATCTGAACATCAAGCAGGTGGCGGCGCGGGCTGGCGTCTCGGTCGGGTCGCTGTATCAATACTTCGGCAGCCGCGACAACCTGCTCGCCTTCACCGTCGACCTGTGCGCCCACTTCATCGCCGATGCCTTCGAAAGCTACCGCCCGATCCTCGCCGCGATGCCCCTCGAAGAGGCGCTTGTCGCCTACCTGACCGGCGGCATCGAGTGGAGCCAGGCGCAGGTCGGGCTGGTTCAATTCTTTCTGCGGGCCGCCTACGGGGGCGATCCCGAACTCGCCGATAAGCTGGTCAAACCGCTGGGCGACATCCTCCACGCGATGATGGTCGATATCCTCCGCGCTGCCGCCGAGCGCGGCGAGCTTCGCCCCGATCTCGACATCGATACGGCAGCGCGGCTCGTCAATGGGCTGATGATCGTCATCGGCGACAGTATGCTGCTGCCCTACCTGAATCACTACACGTGCATCTATCCCGCTGACGTTCCCCCGGAGGCGATCATCGCCCCGCTTATTGACCTGATTATGCATGGAATCGGAAAGGTCGATTAGATGCCCAACGTTGTCCTGCGCGTCGAGGGGTTGACCCGTCGATACGGCGATCTGACCGCCGTCGACGATCTCTCGCTCGACATTTACGAAGGCGAGGTGTTCGGATTTCTCGGCCCGAACGGTGCCGGGAAGACCACCTCGATCAGCATGATCTGCGGCCTGTTGAAGCCCGACTCCGGGCAGGTGATCATTCACGGGGAGCCAATCGGCACCGGCAGCGCCGACGTCCGGGCGCGGGTTGGCGTCTGCCCCCAGGAGATCGTCCTCTGGAAGAACCTGACCTGCATCGAGCAGCTTCAATTCATCGGCGAGATGTACGGCGTGCCGGGCAGGATCGCCCGCCAGCGTGGGGATCGCCTCCTCGACGATCTGGGCCTCACCGAGAAACGTAACAAGCAGGCCCAGACCCTGTCGGGCGGGATGCAGCGCCGCCTGAACCTCGCCCTGGCGCTCGTCCACGACCCGGAGATCGTCGTTCTCGACGAACCCGAAGCGGGCCTCGACCCGCAGTCACGGGTCGCCGTGCGGGAGTACATCCGGCGGCTGGCCCGCGAAAAGACCGTCATCCTGACCACCCACAACATGGACGAGGCCGACCGGCTCGCCGACCGTGTGGCGATCATCGACCGGGGGCGGCTGCTCGTGATCGATACCCCCGATGCGCTCAAGCGGCAGGTTGGCGAAGGCGACGTACTCGAAATCACCCTCGCGGACGATCAACAGGTGCCGCTCGCCGAAGCCGCGCTTGCCGATCTGCCCAACGGGGCCGCCGTCGAAGCCGCCGATCACACCCTCCACATCCGTGTACGCGATGCGGTGAAGGTGCTCCCGGTCGTGATCGAGAAGCTGCAATCGGCGTCAATCGTCTATTCCGATCTGCGTCTGCGGGCCACCACCCTCGAAGACGTGTTCATCCAGTTGACCGGACGGAGGCTGCGCGAATGAGATTCTGGAGCATTTTCCGCAAAGCGATGATCGAGCAGTGGCGCAATCCGCTGATCCTCGTCCTCTCGCTGATCTTCGGCCCGTTCTTCGTCTACCTGTACTCGCTGTTCTTCTCCGGCGGCTCGACCGTCTACCCGGTGCTCGTTCAGAACGCCGATGCCGGAGTCGTGCTCGCCGACGGCGCGCGCCTGCAAGCCGGTGAAGAACTGGTCGAGGCCATTGCCGGGGTCGCCTACGCCGACGGCAGCCCGATGCTCAAGGTCAAGCCGATGGACGGTCTGGCCGACGCGGAGGAGAAGCTCCGCGACCGCGAGGCGATCCTCTACGTGGTCATCCCCGCCGATTTCTCCGAGGCGATCCTCGATGCCCGCGAGGGAGGCGGCGAGCTTTCGACGACCATCGAGTTTGGCGGCGACCTGACCAACCCGTACTACATGGTTGCCACAATCATCACCCTCAACACGGTCGAGTTGTTCGTTCAGGATACCGGCCATTACGAGCCGCTCATCCAGTACGTCGAGAAGCCGCTGGGCGGATCGGGCACGCGCACTGAGTTCGAAATCTACATACCGGGCATATTCGTCTTTTCGATCATCCTGATGGTGTTTCAGGCCTCGATGACCATCGCCCGCGAGGTCGAAGCGGGGACGCTGCGCCGTTTGCAGATCACCCGCATGAACGCCGTCGAGCTGCTGGGCGGCACGACCCTCTCGCTGATCATCACCAGCCTGGTTTCGGTCGCGCTGACCTTTCTCACGGCGGTGCTGCTGGGCTTCGAGAGTCACGGGCCGCTGTGGGTGGCGGTGCTCGTCTGCGTGATCGCCAGCCTGTCGATCATCGGGGCCGGGCTGATCGTCGCCGCCTTCTCGAAGACGGTTTCGCAGGCGTTCATCATCTCGAACTTTCCGCTGGGGCTGTTCATGTTCCTGTCGGGAGCGGCTTTCCCGCTGCCGCTCGACAAGCTGTTCACGGTCGCCGGGCACGGCGTCTCGCTGGCCGATATCCTCCCGGCGACTCACGCGGTGGTTGCCCTGAGCAAGATCATGACGCTCGGCGCGGGCTTCACCGATGTGCTGTGGGAGCTTGGCTGGCTGACGGCGCTGTCGGTCGCCTTCTTTGCTATCGGCGCGTGGCTGTTTGGCCGGATGCATCTGCGGGCCGCCTGATATTTTTCTGATCTAAAACGGATCGAGCACCCCGCCCGATCCGCCCACGCCCCGGCACCGCCGATCTCATCAACGTAAAAATTGGCGTGATTCGCGCAATGTTCTTTATTGCCAATTCGCGGACTGAATCCCCACAGGGCGTGGGGATCGCCTCCGCCGATCCGTGCTCTAATTAGGGTGTAATTCTCAAACCGAACAAAGTCTCCTCATTCCTTCGCGCAGTGCGGGTCAGCCTGGCCGCCGAAACATAGTCCGCGCTGCGCACTACCACAATACACGCCCCGCACTGCGGGGCGTGTCTCCTTCTTCCCGTAAGCCAAATAATAAACGAAAAATATACAAATCTGCCCGATTCCCCGATTCGACTTGCGCTCTAATCGTTTTCAAACTAAAATAGTACGTGGAACCAACTTGTGGTTTTGTTAATTGTGCCTGAACTAAGATTGTCAACGGTTCCTAACCTGTCTGGAGATCGCCATGATCTTTGAACGCACCGCCATCCGGCCTTTGTTCGCGCCCCTGTTTGGCCTGCGCCGTCTGCGCGGCCAGTACGGGTACCGCTGGTCAGAACTCGTCGACCGGGTCAACGACCTGCCGCGCACCGATCCGCAGGTGATGGCCTTCCGATTCACCATCGACCGAATCCGCCGCGACCTGGGCTTCACGCTGCCCACCTGCGCCGACCGCTACTGCACGACCTGCATCTCCGCGATCGTCGCGAAATACGAAGGCTCCGAAGACGACCTGCTGGCATCCTACTACGCCAACCTGGACGAAGTCAAAACCGAGCTTCAGGCCATGCGTGAGCGCGCGGCCCGCCGGAGCGATGTGGTTGGCGCGATAAAGCGAACCGTTTAAAGCTGAACCTGTCGATGACGCGGCTGCCTTCCGGTGGCCGCTTTTTTGATCCGGGGGTGGTGATCGCCGCAGCACGCCGGAAGCGCCGGGCGATTTGAGATCGGCGCGACAATTTAGAGTGTGGAGGAGACGGCAGAACCCGTCTTCTCAGCCGCCCCAAACAAAAACGCCCAGACTCTCCGGGCGCTTCTTTTTCATGCCAGCTTTCTACTTGATTTTATTCAGCATGTCGCGGCGACAGCCAGTCGGCAAGCAGGAACGCTGCGCCGACCAATGCAAAGACGAACGTAAACCATATCGGGTTGAACCGGCCCGCGTCGATTGACTCGACCAGGCCAAAAAAAACGCCGCCGCCCACACACATCCAGCCGCCGGTTTTTTCGCGCCACCAGGCGGTTACCACTCCGGCGATCATCACCATGACGGCCAGGAACTCCAATGTCTCGGCGGTCGTCAGCGCGGGGATCGACGGTACCCATCCGCTGGCAATGAGTGCGCCGACCGATTCGCCGATGAGCATGAACAGGAAAAGACCGACCATCAGCGAACCGGCGGCACGGGCCGCCCAGCGGAGCACACTGCCGGTTGTCTTTCTGGCTGACTCGTCCATAATGTTCTCCTTTTACAGCGTTTTGCGATAGACGCGGTAGGTCTTGTAGACCTCGGCCCCCATCATCTTGATGGCGCTGTTCATCATCTCGTTGTTGGCGAGAATCCACGACATTTCGATGTCCAGGTAGCCGCGCTGGATGCCGTTCTTCATCATGTGGTAATACATTGCAGCGTCGATACCGCTGTTGCGGTACTCCTCGATGACGCCCATCCCCCAGGCGCGGATTCCATGAATGCCGAGCACCTTCCAGTGCCAGATCAGCTTGAGGAGCTGCCACCAGTACGGCTGGCCCGGTTTGCACTTGACCTTTCGCAGCGCCTCGTAGACGTTGGGCAGCGGCAGGCCAAACCCGACCGCCTCCCCGTCAACTTCGGCGATAACGGCGACTTTCGGGTCGAGGATGTCCTTGAGATCGGCGACCGTGTGCTCGATCTCCTCGTCGTTCATCGGGACGAAGCCCCAGTTCTTCGACCAGGCCGAGTTGTAGACCTTTTTGACCAGTTCCGCTTCTTCGTCGAGGCGGCGCATATCGATCTCGCGCAGGGTAAAGCGCTGGCGGCTTTCCAGCTTCTTGACGATCCGGGTCAGCTTCTCCGGCATGTTGTCGGCTTTCCTGCCGCCCCACTCGTTGCCGTCGAAATGGTAGGCGTAGAGGTCCATCGCCGGTTCGAACCCGCCGTAGCTCTCGACGATGCCCCGGTAATAGGGGCGGCCATGCGGCATCAGCACCATCGGCGGCGTGTCGAAGCCGTCGATCAGCATCCCGATCTCGCTGTTGGTGCTGAAAGTGCCGGAGCCGATCAACTCGGCAGCGCCTTTCTCGCGCGCCCGCTTTTCGGCAGCGGCGAGCAGGGCGTGGCCTGCTTCCCGGTCGTCGAGCAGTTCGAACTGCCCGAACCAGGCGGCGTTGGTTTCCTGGTACTCGTTGTAGGCATGGTTGATGAAAGCAATGATCGTCCCGACGGGCCTGTCGCCGCGCCAGGCTACCAGCTTTTCCATGTCGATATGTTTCAATTCGACGTTGTACTGCGGATCAAAAAAGCGGACGTGATCGCGCCAGAGCGGGGCGACCCAGTTGGGATCGTCCTGGTAAACGGTCCAGGGCATCCGCAGGAAAGCCTGTTCTTCGGCTTCTGAAGCGATAGGTCGGACAGATAGGTCGGTCATGCCAGTATCCTCGATTGAGTAGAATGGTTCAGATTGGTTAGTTTTACCGGTTTATTCACAGGGTTACAACCCTTTTACGCACTATTCGATACAAAGGTGAACGAAATCCAGATGCAAACCCTCCTGAATAGCGTATAATGAGATTTACAGGAGATGGGTGAGGATTGACTATGTCTGATACTCTCGAACCGAAGGACTATGAGGTCATCCACGTTTTGTTGATCGAACCCACCGGGGAGGAGGATCAGTTTAGCCTGGGTGACCTTCTGAACCGGTTTCCCGGTGAACAGCTTCAGGTTGACCGTGTGGATACTGTTGACGGCGGTCTTGAAAAGTTGAAGGCCGGACTGCCCGACGTTATTTTAGTCGACCTGGACACGCTCGATGGTAGGGTAGAAGAAACAATAGGCCGCCTCGTTTCGGCCAGCCCCACCGCCCCGACTATCGCCCTTGTCGAGCTTTCCGGCGAAAACCAGGGCGTCGAAGCGGTGAAATACGGCGCTTTTGACTACCTGGTCAAAGAGCAGGTCACCGGGCCGCTCGTCTCGCACAGTGTTCGCCATATTGTCCGCTGCAAACGCCTTCTCAATGAATATGACAACCACCGGGCGCACATGCAGGCAGTGATGGAAGCGCATACCAATGCGCTAAAAAGGGCCAACCTTCGCCTTCAGCAGGAGATCGAAGAGCGCAAACTGGCGGAAGAATCGGAGCACAGACAGCGGCTGCTCTCCGAATCGCTCCGCGACATCACCTCCTGCCTGCTCAGTTCCACCGATCTCAAGGATATCTACCGGCGAATCCTGGCCGGTCTGAAAAGCGTCTTCCCCCATGACGCGGCGAACATCATGCTTGTCGACGCAGACGAAGTCCATGTCGTCGGCTGCCTGGGATACGACCAGGTCGGCTCTTCTGATGAGCAGATGCTAAAAATTTCCTATGACCTGTCAGCGCTGACCGGCCTGTTGAAGATGGCGGGAGAAGGAACGCCGCAGATTTTCAACGACGTGAGAGAAGACCCCGACTGGTTGGAGGACCCGAAATCCAGTTGGATCCGTTCGTACGCCGGTGCGCCGATCCGGGTCGGCGACGAAGTGATCGGTTTTCTCAACCTTGACAGCGTCAGGCCGGACACCTTCACCCTGGAACACGGTCTTTTACTGCAAACTTTTGCCGACCAGGCCGCAATAGCGATTCGAAACGCGCGGCTCTACCAGGAGCTTGAGCATTACAGCATCGCCTTGCAGCAGGCCGTAGACGAAGCCACCCGCGAAGCCTGGGAAGCCAGGGACCGGATCGAGGTGGTCTTCAACTCGGTGGGAGAAGGTTTGGTAGTGCTCGATCTCAACAAACTGATCCAGCGCGTCAACCCGGCGCTCGAAGCGCTGACCGGCTATCCCGCCGCCGACGTGGTCGGGCTGGCGTACAGGCTGCTGCTGCCCAAGACCGAACTGGTCGAGAAACAACTCTCGCAGGTATCGGAAAAAATAGGAAGCCAGGGAACCTGGAGCGGGGAATTCCCTTTCCGGCGTAAAAATGGGACCGTCTTCGATGCCGCCGTCACGGTCAATCCGTTGAAAGGCCCAGCCGGGCAGCCGCTGGGCTACGTGGTATCCCTTCGTGATATCAGCGGCTATAAAGAACTCCAACATATGAAGGATACATTCCTCTCGACGGCGGCGCATGAACTGCGCACCCCGTTGACAGCCGTTCAGGGGTTCAGCGAGATATTGCTGACTCGCCAGCTTACAGAAGAACGCAAAACTGTTTATCTCAAAATGATCAATGAGCAGGCCGTCCGCGTCTCGAAGATCATCGACGATTTGCTGGATGTCTCCCGCCTGGAATCCGGGCAGGGCATGACGATCAACGCGGAGACATTTGACCTCTGCCGGATGATCCGGGAGGCGGTCCACCCCTTCATCGAAACGTCGAAAATCCACGAGTACCGGTTCGAGTTCCCAACCGACCCCCTGATGGTCTGCGGCGATCCCTTCCGCCTGGGCCAGGTCATCAATAACCTGGTATCGAACGCGACGAAATACTCACCGGATGGCGGCCAGATTACGATTGAGGCCGCCCCTGTCGACGATCATGTTGAAGTAGCCGTTCAGGATGAGGGGTTTGGCATCTCGCCAATCGAGCAGCAGCATATCTTCGAAAAATTCTACCGGGCCGATGCCGCCGAATCGACGGCGGGAGGGACGGGCCTGGGGCTGACGATTGCCCGGCTGATCGTCGAAATGCACGAGGGTAAAATCTGGGTAGACAGCAGGGAAGGCCAGGGCAGCCGCTTCATCTTTACGGTGCCCCAGGCCGAGTCATAAGAAGAAGGAAATTTATACTATGATCAGCGACGACCACCGACCGGAAAAGAACGACGATATAGATGAAAGCCAGGTGGGTTTTCAGCAGGCCATGAAATACGGGCAGGACCTGGCGAACATTTACCGACAGGAACGGGCACGCCGCGAGGAGTTGGAGATCGCCCACCAACTGTTGAGCGCGGTCATTGCCAGCGCCCCGGACGGCCTGGTCGTCCTGGACGAGGATTTTGTGATCCAGCAGGCAAACCCGGCCTTCGCCCGGATCGTCGAGCAGCCTTCCAAAGAAATGATAGGCCGCCGGATCGACGAGGTCCTCCTTGCCGATGCGCTGCTCCCGGCGCTTGAGCACGTCGCCCGGCACATGCTCTCCCCCTTCCAGGCCGAACTGCTGGTCGCCAGCCCGGTCAAGCGCTCCCTGCTGGCAAATATCGCCCGGCTGGAGGCCAAGCGCACCCAGGGCTGGGTGGTGCTGCTCCATGACCAGAGCGAACGCCAGCGCCTGGAATACCAGAAAATCGAGTTCATGAATATTGCCGCCCACGAACTCCGCACGCCGCTGACGACCGTGATCGGGTATGCAGAGATGCTGCTGTCGGAGATCGCCGAGAACCCCCCTTTCCCCAAGTCAGAGATGTATACGGAGTTTACCGGAACCATCGTCAACGCCGCTTACCGGTTGAAAGGTGTGCTCGACGAAATCCTTCAATTCACAGAAGTGTCGCAGGGTGGGCTGCGAACCCACGAGGTGACCGGGTTCAAGCTGGCCGGTCTCGTCGACGACATATTCTCAGAACTGGCTTCTGCCGCCGCCGAAAAAGAAGTCGAGTTGATCAGCCAGTGCCCGCCATCGTTGGAGATGTACGCCAACGGAGCGCTGGCCCGCACGACGATCTACCAGCTTGTGCTCAACGGGATCAATTTCAACAGGCCGGGGGGCTATGTGCTGGTCGAGGCCGAGACAGCGGGCGACCGGGTACACATAAAGGTTTCCGACAACGGGATCGGCGTCCCACAGATGGACCTTGAGCGCATTTTTCAGCCGTTCTACCAGGTTGAAGAACACAGCATCCGGCGGGTTGGCGGGCTGGGGTTGGGATTGTCGATAGTCGGCCACACGGTCAAGCAGTTGGGCGGCACGATTGACGTAGAAACCGCGCTCGAAAAAGGAACGACGATTACCATCGACCTGCCGCTGCGAGATTCACGCACGTGATCCAACCGTGACCTGCGGCGGGCCGACAGCCCGCTCCTATCGCCGATCACCGTTTTGCCCGCAGGCGGACGCTCACCGCGTTAGGCCGCCGGGGAAATTCTTCCATAGCTGCACTTCCCACCATCGTTCCCTGCTGCTATACTGAATCCCGGGCCTGACACAGTCGATACTATCGCAGCACCATGACAATGCAGAACCGGAGATCGAAATGAACGACGCCGACATGGAACCGCTGGACGAACAGGATCGCAACCACCAGCAGACGATTGAATACGGCAAAGACCTTGCCCGGGTTTATGCCGCAGAGAAGGCACGCCGCAAGGAACTTGAGACCGCCTACCGGCTGCTCGACGCCGTCTTCAACAGTATACCCGACGGCCTGATCGTGGTCGATGGCGACTGCATCGTCCAGCAGGCAAACCCGGCCTTCAACAACCTGCTCAAGCTGGGCGATATGACTTCCGCCGGACTCCATCTAAACGATCTGCCCATCGGCCCCTACGTTCTCCCCCTGCTCAGGCAGATCGAAAGCGTCAGCTTCGGTTCCTTGCAGACCGAGATCGTTCTCGGACCACCACAAGCCTGTGTGCTGCTGGCTAATATCGCCCCGCTGCGCACCGAGACGCTTACCGGATGGGTCATCGTGCTGCATGATCATACTCCCGCCGGGTGATATCGCTCGCAAGACTCGATTTACCCACCAAACTAAAACGGCCCCGGCATGGAGGAACTCCGATGACTGCCTGGATAGATAACCCTTTGGTGCAGCAGGTCGTGCAGCGCGGGAAGTGGCCGTTGCTGCGGACGGCGGTGCTGATCGCGTTTGGGCTGGGGCTGCTGATGACAGCGATCATTACCAGGGCGATCATCCGGATGCCTGCCCCCGCCATCCCCGCCGTCTGGTTGATGTTTTTGGGCTGGCTGGCGGTGCTCGTCAGCCCGGCGATCATTGGCATGGTAGCCGGGGTATCGACGGCGCGGACGGTCGGCAGCGAGGTGTTCGAACTGGTGCGGCTGACGAACCTCTCCGGGCGGGAGATCGTGCGCGGGCTGGTGGGCCGTGCGCTGTACCGGATGCGAATCCTGCTGGGGCTGAACGTCGCCGCGCTGCCGGTGCTGGTGCTCAGTATGATCTATTTGACCATCCTGGTGACGCAAATCTTCTGCACGATCGCCTGTTCCACGCTGATGTATGCCGGGTCGCCCTGCGCGTGCGAACCCTGGCCGGTCTTCGGGCCGCCTGCTGCCTGGCTGACGCTGATCGTCGCGGTGTTCGGGCTGTGGGGGATGATCGGGCTGGCGGCGGCGCTGGGCGTGGCGCTGGGACTGAACATTCGGAAAGGCAGTGCTGCCGGGACGATCACGCTGGTATTGATGCTCCCGCTGACTTCCGGCCTGGCCTACGGTCTGCTGACACTGTGCAGCGGCGGCTGGATCACGATCGCCCCTGGCTGGCTCTTATTCGGCCTGCCGCTGGCCCGGAGGGTCATCCTCTCGACGCTGGTACTGCTGGTCGTATCGGCGCTGCCCTATGCGCTCACCGCCGGGCTGATGCGGCTGTCACGCAGGTGGGTGAAATGAGGAGGATCGAAACGGCGGGTTTCCTGCCGGGTTGAATCAGGTGACTTGAGTATGTTATGCACTTTTAGCCCTCACCCTAAATCCCTCTCCCTCATGGAGAGGGACTTGATCCGCGTTTCTCCCTTCTCCATGAGGGAGAAGGGCCGGGGATGAGGGCCTTACTGGGCTGTCCGTACCGGACAATCCATTCGGAGTTCAAAACATACTCTACCCATCCAGAAGATTACATGTAACGCAAGGAGACAGATCAATGGCGAAACAGCCTTTCAACGATAACGTGGTGATCATCACCGGGGCGTCGACCGGGATCGGCGCGGAGATGGCGATCCAATTGGCCGGTCAGGGCGCAAAGCTGGCGCTGGCGGCGCGCTCGGTCGACAAGCTCGAAGCGGTCGCCGCCGAATGCCGCGAGCGCGGCGCGGACGTGGCCGTCGTCGAGATGGATGTCAGCGACAAGGCGCAGTGTGCGACTCTGATCGAGAAAGCGGTGATCGCTTTCGGGCGGATCGATACGCTGGTCAACAACGCCGGGACGAGCATGTGGGCGCGCTTCGACGAGCTTCAAGACCTGGGAATCATCGACCGGATCGTGAATGTAAACCTGCTGGGGAGCATGTACTGCACTTATTATGCGCTGCCGCACCTCAAGGAGACGCGGGGGCGGATCGTGTTCGTCAACAGCCAGGCGGGGCGCAACGGCGTCCCGACGCGCACGGCTTATTCCGCCAGCAAGCACGGGCTGGTCGGGTTCGCCGATTCGCTGCGCATCGAGCTGATGGATACGGGGGTCAGCGTGACGAGCATCTATCCCGGCTTCGTCTCGACCGGGATTCACACCCGCATTCCGGGGCCGGATGGCAAACTGCTGGGGGAGGATCACCCGGTCGATTATGACAAGGCGATGACGACCGAGAAGTGCGTCGAAATCTGCCTGAGGGCGATGGCCCGCCGCAAACGCGAGGAAGTGATGGAACTGCGCGGCAAGGTCGGGGTTTTCGCCAAGCTGATCGCCCCCCGGCTGGTCGATAACGTCGCGCAGCAGGCGATTGAGTCAGGACGTTAGCAGATAAAAGTTGAAAGAGAGTGTCGCATAACCCCTGAATGGGGGTTCAAGAAGTGAAATGAGATGCACTTCAGCCCGTTTTTTGCCCTCACCCTAAATCCCTCTCCCTCATGGAGAGGGACTTAATCCGGCTTGTTC
>DAOUES010000218.1:0-14009 GCA_034430335.1 Anaerolineae bacterium
CGCGCCGCATTCTCGAACAAAGCCCGCAGGTCATCCCCCCAGACACGAAGCGACAGATCGGCAGTATGTGAAATTTCTTTCCAGAACAACGAAACCTCCCAAAGCAATTTGACGGCATCGCGAAAAGGGGAATGGAATTGCGGAATAATTAGTTCTGATTATTTAACAAAATCGGAACTAATTGGCGATCTTGACGGTTTTTAGTCCAAAAACGGCAATTATGCAAAACAGTCGCCCGATTTCTATTCACCGGCTGTCCAGTCGGGAGCGTAGTCGTTGGAGAGTGTCTCGGTCAGGCGGGTGACGGTCCGCGACTGGAGATCGAGACGGTAGAGATCGGTCGTATCGTCTTCGGTGCGGTTGAAAAACAGGGACAGCCCATCACCCGACCAGGCCGGGCGGCCATTCTCCCCTTCTTCGACGAGCGGCATCGAGCGGCCTGAGCTGACTTCGAGCACCCAGATCGACCCGGCTTCGCCGTCATCGGAAAGGGTGTTGTAGGCCAGAAAGCGGCCATCGGGTGACCAGGCCGGGAAGCGGCAGTCGGCGGCGGGGCAGTCGAAAATCTCGGCCACCTGCCCGCCGGAGTAATCCATCAAGGCGATCTCCCAGACCCCGCGCTGGTTGGTCATGAACACGATCTGCGTGCCATCGGGCGAGAACTGCGGGGCACGGTCGGCGTAGTCGTTCAAGGTCAGGCGGTTGTGCATCTCTCCATCGACCTGAACGACGACGATCTCGCTGCGGTCACCGGAGCCGGACTCGTAAGCGATCAGCGACCCATCAGGCGACCAGTCAGGATGGCGATCGGGTTCGGTGCCGGAGGTAATCTGCCGGAGATCATCCGATGCCAGAGGGCCGCTCCCGACCGGCGCGATATAGATATCGCTGTTGCCCGCCTGCATCGACTCGAACGCCAGGTACTGTCCATCGGGCGACCAGTCAGGCTCGCCGTCGTAAACCTGGTTGTCGGTCAGCGCCCGGCGGTTGGTACCGTCGGCGTCGATCAGGACGATCTCGGATTCGGCGCTCTCGCCAAGTGTGAAGAAAGCCAGCCGACCGGGGCCGGTCTGCGGGCCGGGGGTGATATCGAGATCGAAGGTTGCTGGGAGGGAGTCGTCGGATGTGGGTTCGGCGGTACCGGTCGGGGACGGTCTTGATGTGGCGGTGGGCGGATTCTCGTCACCGGCAACTGCGACGGTGGGAATCTCCGGAGTGGATTCTTCACCCGGCGGCGTGGATTCGCCATCCGGCGGTGTAGTGGCCGAAGAAACCGCAATAGGCAGGACACCTTGCAGCCACCCACTAATTTGAGGCCAGAAAGCCAGGCCGAGAATGATCAGCGCGAAAACGCCGATGGGGAGGATTATCGAACGGAGCCAGCGCATCGAAGGGGGCTTCGGGCGTGGTTTAGCCAGCGCACCTGATCGGGGCGTTTCTTTCCGGGCGAGTGGAGCCGGGGGAGCAGGCGGCGGCTCTGTACGAATCGACCCGGCAACTGCTTCTTTGAAATCGGCGGCGAGGTCAACTGCCGTCGGGTAGCGGTCTTCGGGGTCTTTCGCCATTGCGCGGGCGATCACGTCGTCAACTGCGGCGGGGAGATAGGGGTCGATCTCCCTGGCCGACGGGACCGGCTCGCGGACATGCATATACATGACGGCGAGCGGTGTATCGGCATCGAAGGGCGGCTGTCCGGTCACCAGTTCGAAAAGGATGGCACCGAGCGAATAAATATCGCTGGCGGGGGTTGCCGATTTGCCCCGGCAGCGTTCAGGCGACATGTAATGGGGCGTTCCGACGACCCCTTCGCTGGTGACATGGGTGGCCGGGCCGAGCATCTTGGCGATGCCAAAGTCGGTGAGATAGGCATTGTCACGCTCGTCGAGGAGGATATTGCTGGGCTTGATGTCGCGGTGGACGATCCCCTGCTGGTGGGCGTAATCCAACCCCTCGGCGATCTGTTCGAGCATGCGGGCAATTGTGGGCAGCGCGAGGCGGCCCTGGAAGAGTCTCTTCCGCAGGGAGCCGGATTCGAGCAGGCGCATGACGATATAGGGCTGGCCCTCGAACTCGCCGTAGGCATAGACAGGGAGAACGGATCGATGCTCCAGGCGGGCGATCATGCGCGCTTCGCGCTGGAAACGCCTGGTGAAGGCCGGGTCCTCGGAATACTGCCGGGGAAGAACTTTGATCGCCACATAGCGGCCAACCGAGGGTTGGAACGCTTTGTAGACGGTCGCCATTCCTCCCTGCCCAATCGTCCCGATCAGGTCAAATTCGGCAAAATGTTGTGGTTCCATGTATAGATGCTACCCTGAAATCGATCTCGGCAACACTGTAGCACAGGAACCGGGGTGATGCTAGGGGCTGTTTCCTGCGAAGAATATCCCGCTGTGTTTCTTTTCGCTTTAGCGTAAAGCGCTTATAATCGGCGCTGAATGGCCGATCGCTGAGACGATGGCCTGAGCAGCAGCGAGGGCAGCTATGGCATCAAAAACGCCACCCGACCAGTCCCGATCAAACATGGCAAATAACGGGGATAGACGGAGAAAGTCGAGCCGCGAATGGTGGTATCTCCCAACTGCCGTGCTGCTGCTGCTCGGCGCAGCGTTCTTCCGCGAGTGGAAGCTCGGATCGGTGCCGCCGGGGATGCACGACGAGGAACTGATCAATGCGCAGCTTTCCGACGAGATGCGGCAGGGTGATGTCTCGGTCATCTACGACGAAACAGAACCGGCCCGCGAGGGCGTGTATTACGCGCTGCTGGCGGCATCGACGGCGCTGACCGGGCGCGGGTTGATCCTGTGGCGGATGCCTTCGGTGTGGCTGGGGATGCTCTCGCTGGCGATGATGACCCGGCTGATGGGGCGATTGTTCGGCGACCGGGTTTCGCTGATGGCGCTGGGGCTGGCGGCGATCTCTTTCTGGCCGGTATGGATGGGACGAAGTATACAACATATCGCAGCGCTGCCGCTGGCGACAACGGTGGTGATCTACGCTTTTACCCGTGCTTTCCAATCAAAGCAGGAAACGACGGCCAGCCTGTGGTTCACCATCGGCGGGCTGGCGCTGGGTGCAGCGCAGTATGTCCACGTCACCGCGTGGACGCTGCTGGTGCTGTATTTTGTCGTCATTATCTGCATGGCGCTGATCGACCACGAGATCGTCAGGAAGAACCGCGCCAATATCATCTATGCCCTGACGCTGTGCATCGTGCTGGCCCTGCCGCTGGTCATCTATATCGCCCGGCACCCCGGTGTTCGGGAGGTCATACCGATCACCGAGCAGACGCGGTTGATCGTCGAAGCGCCGCGCCGCATCCTGACCTCGCTGGCGGCGCTGGTGCTGCGGGGCGATATGCTGCCCCAGCACAACCTGCCCGGACGCCCTGTTTTCGAACCGGTCAGCGCGGCGCTGATGATGATCGGGATCGGGGTGGCGCTGGCCCGCTGGCGTAAAGGCCCTTACGGGTTGGTGCTGCTGTGGCTGGTGATCGGGCTGATCCCGACGGCATTTCACCCACATACCCCCGATTTCGAATTTATGGGCGTGCTGCTGCCGGTGATCTACGTTTTCCCGGCAATCGGTTTGAGCGCCGTCTATGACCTGGCAAGCCAGGCGAAGCGGGATCGGCTGAAGGTCAACTTGCAGCGCCTGGTCAGCCTCTCGGTGGCGGGGATCATCATTGCCAACGCGGGATGGACCTACCGGGATTACTTCGTCAGGTGGCCGTCGCTGGGGGATGTCAGGTTGAATTACCAGGCCGACCTGGGCTTGCTGGCACATTACCTGGACACGAGTCAGGACCCCTCGCCGATATCGGTGTGCTCGACGCCGGTCGACCGGGGAAAAGACCCGTTCGCATTGACCAATGCCGAACTGCTCTCGCGCTACCTCCTGCACCGGCACGACCGGCCCATCCGCTATTTCGACTGCACACAAAGCCTCGTGCTGGCAAACGGCGGCGAATCGCAACTGCTGATCTTCCCGCGTGGGCACTATTATGACCGGCTGCCCGGCCAACTGCTGGCCTGGATGCGCTACGCCGACGACGAACAGGTGCCGGGCATCCGCCCGGACGTGATCATGCGGCTGGAAGCAAGTGAGGAGATCGCTTCGTATATGGGCGCATTCACGACGGAGGCGATGGCCGCATGGCCCCCACCGCCGGAGAGCAACGGCGAACTGGCTTCGCTGCCGGTTCCGTTTGGCTATAACATCACGCTGCTGGGATATGACATCCGTGACGACCATCTGCGGGCGGGCGATTGGGTCGAGTTGACGACCTACTGGCGGGTCGATGGGCCGCCTCCAACCGGGATGACGGTTTTCACCCACCTGTTGAGCAACCCGGTGGTGGTCGTGGCGCAGACGGACAGCCTGGGCGTTCAAACCGGCACGCTCCAGGTGCGGGACATATTCATCCAGAACACGCTGATCGGCACGCCGGTTGGCATGTCGAAGGGGGAGTACCCACTGTCGGTGGGGCTGTATTTTCCCGGCAGCGGCGAACGGCTCTCGGCGTTCGAAGGTGATCAGGCAATGGCTACCCGGCTGTTCCTGCGCAGCGTGACGATTGAACCCTGATCAACGATGAATCCCACAATGATCCAGATTGACGGGCAGCAGGGGGAAGGCGGCGGGCAGGTGCTGCGCACCGCGCTGGCGCTGTCTGTCGTGACCGGGCAGCCTGTTCAGCTTACCAGTATCCGGGCAAAACGGCGCAGCCCTGGGTTGGCCCCGCAGCACCTCGCGGGGGTGCTGGCTGCCGGGCAAATCTGTGGGGCGGAGATCGATGGAGCGCGGCTCCGTTCGACCCAGGTAACGTTTCGACCGGGTGGATCGGCCCAGGCAGGCCGCCACACGTTCGACATCAGCCGGATGGCGGGGCAGGGAAGCGCCGGGGCGGTGACGCTGCTGCTCCAGACGATTCTCCTCCCACTGGCATTAAGCGACGGCGATTCGGAACTGGTGATTCGAGGCGGGACGCACGTTGCCTGGAGTCCGCCGGTTCATTACGTTCAATGGGTGCTGCTGCCCACGCTCGAACGGATTGGAATCGAAGCAGAGATCGATCTCGAAACCTGGGGCTGGTATCCGCAGGGCGGGGGACAGGTCAGGGTGCGGATCGGCGGTGGGGCGCGGCTCAAGGGGATCGACCTGGGGGAACGTGGAAACCTCAAGACGATCAAAGGCGTGGCCGGGGCGAGCAGCCTCCCGGCGCACATCCCGCAGCGGATTGGGAACCGGGCAAACAATGTCCTGCGTGAAGCGAAACTCCCGGCCAGAGTTGAGCCGGTGCGCACCGGTGGGCCATCGACCGGGGCAGGGCTGTTCCTGGCGGCGGAATATGATGGGTTGATCACGGGTTTCAGCGCGTTGGGAGCAATAGGAAAACCGTCCGAGGTGGTGGCCGACGAAGCCGTTGGCGACCTGATCGCCGCACACCGGCAGGGTGAAGGGTTGGACGCGCACCTACCGGATCAACTGCTGCCTGCGCTGGCTCTGGCAGGGGGATCGTCGGCGCTGAAAACGGTCGAGATTACCGGGCATACCATGACGGTAGTCGACATTATCGGCCAGTTCGTCGAACGCCCGATCCAGGTCGAGGGGGTGGTCGGAGAGCCGGGGGGGATCAGCGTCAGATGAGAATAATATCCCGCCAGTAAAGGCTCGGACAATATACATATGAAATTAACGGCTCAAAAAGCCGTGACTTATTGCACCAACAACCGGCAGCGGATGAAAGTCACCGGGGCGTTCTGGAATCTGGAGCCGGCTCGCAAAGTCGCCGGAGCACGGGCTGCATATTTATCTGATCGGTGGAACGAATTGGCGTCCCGGCGCTCTCATTTGTTCCGTGCTGCCTGACAACTTGTTCGTGTACCCGGCAAGCCCCTACGGGCAGGCTTCGTCAATCAGGCGTTCGACGGTCCGGGCGAAAGCCAGCTTGGGTTGAAGCAGGGCAGTCGACGCCGCCAGGCAGGGCGTGGGAAACGTCTCCGCCTCGTAGAGCATCCGGTCGGCACCCAGACAGGCTTCTTCGATGTCTTCCATCTTGCTGATGCGGCGGATCAGCCCCGTTGCGCCGATCTTGTCGAGCTTGTCGGCATCGTGAAGCGCCCGCGCCGCCAACCAGGAAGGCGGCGGTCGATCCGGGTGGCTGCGAATGGCCTCGGCGATCTCCAGCAGCTTTCTATCCGGGATTTCCCCGGTCAGATCGCGCTCGGCATAACGCGCACCCAGTTCGGCGTGGGGGATGCCGGTGTCCCACTCGTCGAGCTTGCCGAGATCGTGGTAAAGGGCGATGAGATAAACCGTCTCTTCGTCGATTCCGCGCCGGGACGCCAGCCAGACGGCAGTCCCCGCCACCCGGAAGATATGGCCCAACACCGTCGCCCAGGGGCCGGGCCGCGTTTCCAGGTAGCCACAGACATCGTCGGTCAGCGCGGCGCAGAGTGGGGTGGGAATGTCCAGGGGCATCCATTCGTGGCGGAGCGCCGACATAAACCAGCGCCCGACACCGCTCCGGTTCAGGCGGTGATATCCGGCGAGATGATCCTGCCAGTCTTCGATCTCGATGATGGGTTCTCGGCCACCGGTCGCCAGTGCATCGAATAAAACACAGAGGCCGTCGGCTTGCCGCTGGGTACGGTTATCGGCCATGGAAAACAGGCAGACTCAAAAACATCGGGGCTATTTCTTCTTTTTCTTGTTCTTATTCTTTGTCTTCTTCGGCTTCTTAGAACCTGCGAGTGGGTGAGATGGCTTCAACAGCGCACCGGCAAGAACCCGGTTCAGTGTTTCGAGCGTCTTCACATGCGCCCAGTATTCGTCATTCCCTTCGACGATCACCCAGGGAGCATTCAGCGTGCTGGTCTTCAGGAGAAGATCGTCGACCGCCTTTACATAGTCATCCCAATGCGCAGCATCGAACCAATCCTGTTCGATGATCGACCGGGATTCGCCGGATCGCTGCTCGCGATCTTCAAGCCGCCGCAGTTGAACATCCCTGCCGGTATGAAGCCAGAATTTACAGACGACGGTGCCAAAATCAACCAGTTGGCGCTCAAATGCATTGATCTCACGGTAGGCCCGTTCCTGCTCCTCCGGTGAACAGCGCCCTTTGATATTTTCGATCAGCGGGTGGGTGTACCAGCTCCCATCGAACAAAGCGATATGTCCCTGCTCCGGGAGCCGTTCCCAGAACGGAACCAGGTGGGGATGGTTGATTTCATCCGGCGGGAGGAAAGAAATCGCGTGAACGGTAAAACCGGTCGGGTCCAGGTGCTCGGTAACATGCCGGATGATCGAGCCTTTGGCGGAATCATCCCACCCTTCAAAAACGGCGACGACCGGGCGCTGCTGCTTATCGACCTGGCCCGCCAGCCTTTTCAGGCGGGTCTGCTCGTGTTCCATTTCATCGAGATAAGTCTCCTGGTCGAGAGACACGGATAGATCGACGGTATCAAGCATCGGGACTCTCCGGTTCGGGAGCCTGGGTAAATTGATCGCCGGTGGGGACTGTACCACCCAGCGCCCGATCGAGGCGTCCGGCAGCCGTTTCGAGGATCGTTTTTTGCATATGCCAGCGCGATGTCGCCGCCACAATCGTCCAGGGTGCCCAGGGTGTTTCTGTGCGTTCGAGTGCCTCTTCTATAGCGACAAGATATTGATCGTACTTCTTATGGCGTTTCTTCGCGCCGGGACGCCGGTACTGCCAGGCCTGTGACGGCTTCGACTTGGTCAGTTTCAACCGGCGTTTTTGTTCCTTATGGCCGATGTGGAGAAAGAACTTGATGATCAGCGTCCCGTCCTCGGCCAATGCCTGCTCGAAATCGACAATATCCCGGAAGCCTTTACGCCATTCTTCGTAGGATACCCGCTTGAGGACGCGGTCGTCGAGCACGCGCCGGTACCAGCTGCGATCAAAGATCGCTATTGCCCCCCGGTGTGGAACGGCCAGCCAGAAACGGCGCATCCAGGGGTAGCGGCGATCCTGTTTTTTGGGTTCGCCAATCGAGTGAGCGGTGAATCCATGCGGATCGAAGCAGGCCGAGAGCGCCTCGACAGCCGCGTTCGTGCCAGCCGCGTCCCAACCCTCAAATAGAATGATAACCGGGATGCCCTGAGCGGCGCAGGCGCTTTGCAAGGTTGAAAGGCGCTGCTTTAGATGCGGGTATTCCTCCCGGTAATCTTCTTGAGAAAGTGACTTCTTTAGATCGATATTTTCAAGCACGGGCGATGAAATCCTCCGTGTGTCCGTCCAACATGTTTTCCTGCGGTATATCACAGGATACTGATCGACAGGGCCAGCTTTTGATGTGTTTCCTGAGAGACGACTTTCTCCCAGACCAGGGGAAACGTATCGATAAGATTCAGTATCTCCTGTTCCCGGTATTCCAGATAGACAACCACCCCGCCGATCCGGGGGGATTCGACCGGGTTCGCGAACCGCTGTTGTTCCTTACGAACCCGTTTGGCCTCCTGGCGCATATATTTCCTGAGCAGCCCCTGGGCGATAACGGCGTCGTTTAGCGCGCCAAGATGATCTTGCAATTTGACGACGGTGCCAATCACATCACCGGCATTGTCGCCCAGAATCTCTTTGAAGAACTCGATAGTGTAACGAAATTGTTTCGCTACGAGCCGCAGTTGGTGCAGTGTTTCGAGCGAAGCACAGGGCACTTCGGTTTCAAAGGCGCGAACGCCTTGATACGCCATATAGATCAAACCGGGTGCAGCATGGCGAGCATGCACCGGGTGAAAACGAGCCAGTTCCAGATCGGCGCTGCCCAAACCGGGGATCGATACAAATTCCGCCGTTTCATCGACAAAAGATCGGTAGACATCACTTACCAGATACGCGATCAATTCCTCCTGCGCGGTATCTCGCTGGGTTTTCCAGCGCTCCTGAACGATGTCCAGTTCAGCCGCGCGTTCGACCGGCAGTGTGGCAAGATACTGCTGGGTTTTTTCCATAAAGACATCAAGGTCTCGCGGCTCTCCCAGAGCTTTCCCGGCGGCTTTCAGGCCGCCTTGAAGCCGCTTGTAGATGTCTTTCTCGAAGTAATCGCCAAACATGCGAAGGGCAACCCGCATTCGCCGCGTTGCGACGCGCATATCATGTAAAGCTTCGATGTTAGCGCCTTCCCGTGTCCCAGGTTCGTTTTTGAGCATGCGTTCAAAGTGGAAACGGAGAATTTTTCGGCCCGCCTCGCTCATCACGTCGTCGGGAAGCACCCCAGGCGTTTCGGATAAGGTGAGGCTCTCCTGCCCGGTTGCCAGCCCATCGCTCCCTATCGAGAGCATACCGGAAGCCGGTCGGACAGTGATTGGCATACCGGCTATCGAACGCCACATATCCGCCTTGTCACTGGCGCGCGCAGAATCGAAATCGGCGTATGGCCCGGCAGCCGTGATGATCACATTCCCGCTGACCACCCGGCAGGGGCCGATGACCGTCGATTGGCTCTGTGAATAGTCCAGGCCGTCGGCGACGCGAATCAGGGCGGCGAGCCAGCGAACAGCGCGGCGATCTTCTTCCGAAAGCGATTGGTAAACCGGCTCCTTTTCGAGCCGCTCCTTCCGCCATTTTTTGCGGTGAAAAGCGGTCGTCACGGCGATCAGTTTCCGGGTGGTTTCGTCCAGCCCTGCGATGGGATTCTCGATCAGGATGTCACGCCCTCGCGTGTGATGTTTTGCCCGTCCACCCGCATAAGCGATATTGTGAAGTAGCCCACCGGTATAGATAACGTCCCTGTGCCTATCATCCAACCCATGCAGTGCCTGAGTCAGGTCAAACAATTCGGCGGCCAACATCCCGACCTGCCGGGCATGGGCCATATCGACCTGAAAGCGCCGGCACAACTCGTCGATGGTCGGGGCTTCAACAGGTTCGGGCCGGGAAGGGAAAATTTCCATTCGCCGCTCTTCAAATTCGTTTAGCCAGTGTTTTACCGTGCGTTCGGTCAGATCGACCCGCCGGGCGATTTCGTCGGCTTCTGTTCCATCAGTCCAATCGAGGACGATCTGCGCCCTTCGAGATAGAGGCCCGGCAGCGCCGTCCCTGATCAAATCCAGAGCGGCTTTTTCGTCAGGTGTAAGCTGACGCGCAACGAGAAAGTCTGCACCTGACGCAGTGCCATCGGCCATCCACGTACTCCTCGCCTGGCTTAACCGGCCCGGATCGTCCTACAAATCCCCCCGGTGGTGAACAACATCCTGACTTTGCAGGGATTTACCCGGTCGGCACTTCCAGGCTTCCATTACTGGGCGGCAAAGTCGGCTTCATGCCGCTGATCACATTTTCTATCTGGACCTGCAAATCTATAAATACCTTGTGCATTGACTGGCTGCCATCGATGCGATAGAAGCCGTATTCATCGGCAATAGCATCGAACTGTGCCAGCAGCCTGCGCTGATATTCGACGAAATGATCGTAATAATCGCGCCCCGGCAGGAAGTCTAAACCAGATTCCCAGTAGTCGAAGCCGCGCGCGTTCAACACGCGCGGGACAAGCCGGTGGACATCGGTCTGCAAGTAAAAGACGATATCCGGCACCAGGGCGAAGCTGAACAGCTCGCGTATCCAGTGCGGATCGACGCCGCGAACCAGGGCGCGGGCGATGATCGAGTAGACGTAGCGGTCGGTCAGCATGATGAACCCGGCTCTCAGCGCCGGGAGAATCTCTCGCTCAAGCCGGTCGGCGAAGTCGGTGGCGTAGAGCAGGTTCATCGTCGTATCGCCCAGTGTGTGGCCCTCCATCGCCTCGTTCAGGCCCTTGCCCGCCAGTTTACCCCGCTTCAAACCGCTGGTCGCTACCGCGTAGCCTTCGTTTTCGAGCCATTCGCGGAGAAGCGCGATCTGGCTCGACCGCCCGACGCCGTCGGTGCCTTCCAGGACGATCAGGCGGCCTTTGCAATCTTGAATATGCTCGGCGAGGAGATCGTAACCGTAGAACTGACCCTGTTTATTGCTCATACTGTTTCCTGCTCCGGTACCAGGGATTCAAGATAACGCCCGTGTAAACCTTCCTCGGTCAGGGCTTCACGCCACGCGCTGTGTTCGGCAGACAGGACATTTTCCAGGTGAGGGGCGACGATCTCGCGCACTTCCTCTTGCTGCTCGAGAAGAGGCTTTGTCGCGTCGATGACCGTCAGCCCAAACTCGTCGACCATCCTGTCGTACTCGTCGAGAATCTGGCACTGGAAAAGCCTGAAACTCTCGTAGGGGTCTTCGTCCAGCCCGATATCCAGCCCGGCTTCATAGAATTTGAGCTGTGGGCGACCGATCAGGATGCGTTTCAGGGATTCCTCAAGTGGAACGCGGAAATAGAAGGCAATCGTGGGCCGGATGGCGAAATTGTAAATTTCGCGGACAAACTGCGGGTCCAGTCCCCGTGCGACATCGCGTCCAAACGCGGTGTAGATGTAGCGATCCGCCAGCACAATCGCCCCCGCTTTCAGGGCCGGGAGCATCTGGCGTTCCATCCGGTCGGCGAAGTCGGCGGCATGGATCAGGCTGAAGGACAGCGGGGTCAGAAGCTGCTTCCGCTTTCCGCGCCGGGTGACCCCGCCGACTATCGAGGACGAGTTCCATTCGCTAAAAGCGACACAGTAGCCTTCGCCAATGAGGTGCTTGCGCAGCAAGTCGAGTTGGGTGCTCTTTCCTGACCCGTCGATTCCCTCAACGATGATGAGCTTACCGGGAAGGGTACGGCCATCAGGTAACGTTGCCATCATTCATCTCCTGTCTGATCGATTTTATCGAGCTGCGGCGACTTTTTAAGGGCATCACGAAATAGCAGGGAAGTCACGCCGGTATCCTTCAGCGCCTCAAACGTTATTTCGGTCGTCGATAACCCCAATTTCTGACGCACGATTTGACAGCACTCGGCATAACTCATTAGAAGTCCGTCGGCCAGGTCAAAGTCAAGTCTCCCGACCAGGGGGCGTATGGCTTCTGCCGCTCCCTCCAATTCGAGGAACCATCCAAACGGCAGTTCGTCGATGACAACTTCGACATCGTCAAGTAAGTATACCTCACGCCGTTTTTCGTAGCTTAGATAGGGTTTGTATCCCAGGACTTCCAATGCAGCGATCATGTCCGGGCCGCTGCCGACAGACAATTCGATCTCGCGGCGTGTGCTTAAGGCCGGGTCGGAGCTTTGAGCGGGCGTTTTGACGGTCAGGACGGCGGACGCCTGGTTTGAGGTTGTTATACGACGCACGCGCAAGACTGTCAACCGTTTGCTGAGATTCCCCTGGTCATCATCGAGCCGGATATTCAACTCGGTATGTTTCCCATGCGAAGCCGCCCCCAGTTGAAGCAAATGGCTCCGCACTGCGCCCGGATCATCCAGAATGAATTTAACTTCGATTTCCAGTCGATAGGACATACAGCCTCCAGAAACGACCTCACTTATTCTGAATTGTAGCATAGCTCGACCAGCATCCATAGTCAGGGATATTTCGAGGGTGCGTTTCAAGTTGATGGGTATATAGAGACATTGTGACTTGAGGGCAATGTAGATACACCCACCAACTTGCCCCCCCCGATCCGGGGCATGATCAATCCGGCAGCAGACGAACGAACACCCGGTTGCTGATCAGGTACGCCTGCCGCGTCAGCCGGATTCTTTCGCCGTTTGATTCCACGAGCCTGCCCGCTTCCAGTTCGTGCAGCACCGGCCCGAAGCTCGCTTCGACCGGCTCGCCGAACCGTGCCTGATAGCCCGCCCGGTCGACCCCCTCCTCGACCAGCCGCAGTCCCAGGATCATCGTCTCGCTTTTTGCCAGCCCCTCGTCGATCTCCTCGTAGTCCTCGTTTGCCGGGGAGAATGGGAAAGGCCGCTCCTGCGCTTCTTCCATCCGCCGGATGTATTCCGCTATCGAGGCCACGTTCCACACCCGCCGCCCCCCAGCCGATCCATGCGCCCCGACCCCGATCCCCAGGTAGGGCCGGTTGAGCCAGTACTGACGGTTGTGCCGCGAAGCGTGCCCCGCCCGCGCCCAGTTCGAGATTTCGTACTGCTCCAGCCCGGCTTGCTCCAGGCGTTCCTGCGCGTCTTCGTACATGTCGGCGGCCAGGTCAGGGTCGGGCGCGTCGATCTCCCCCCGCTCGACCATCGCCGTCAGTGGTGTACCTTCTTCCAGCGTCAGCCCATACAGCGACACGTGCTCTGGCTGCCAGCCCAGCCCGGTATCCAGCGACGACCGCCAGCTTTCGCGTGTCTGGTGCGGTGCGCCGTAGATCAGGTCAATCGACACATTGTCGAATCCCGCCGCCCGCGCCACCCGGATCGCCAGCTCCGCCTGTTCGACGGTATGGCAGCGGTTGAACAATCTGAGTTCCTCCGGCTGCGTGCTCTGCACGCCGACGCTCAACCGGTTGACCCCCACCAAGCGGTACCCGGCCAGTTTCGCCTCGTCGACCGTGTCCGGGTTCGCTTCAAGCGTAATTTCGGCCCCATCCATCAGCCCCAGATGATCCCGGCACGCCCCGATCAGCCTTTCCGCCTGCGCCGGTGACAGCAGCGAAGGTGTTCCCCCACCCAGGTACAGCGTATGCGATGAAATCGCACCGGCGTTTTGCCCCATGAACGCGATCTCGCCCACGACCGCATCGACATAAGCCGGTAGCGAGTCTTCCATCCCGGCGTAGGTCGTAAACGCGCAGTAGGCGCACCGCGACCGGCAAAAAGGGATATGAATGTAGAGGCTGAACGGATCGATTTGCATGCTGCTGCCTTAAAACGGCCTCTTGCCTGTTCGAGCCTGTTTGTATTCGTTTCTGTGCATGGCTGGCTGGCTCACTACGGCTGTTCGTGGCTTTGCACGATTATCTCGGAAAGCCTATAATCAGGCAAAGTAAGTTTGCCTGATTTGCCCTGTGTTCAGGGCTTATCTATACTTTTCGGCAATGGCCCTTCGATATCGTTCATGAAGTAATCATTCATCTATCTTCTTGCGGAAAACAATATGTCGAATCCAAATGATACAAGGCA
>DAOUES010000219.1:0-19362 GCA_034430335.1 Anaerolineae bacterium
CTGCCCCGCCCGCGCCACCTGCGGATGATCCACTACCCGGAGGCGGGCCGCCTCGTGCGGGCCATCCGCGCCGCGATCAGGATTTGATCCCGGCCTTCCTGCCGGTCTGATGATCCCGTGTCGTAGGGGCGAGGCTTGCCCTCGCCAGGGGCGACCGCGAGGGTCGCCCCTACGAGATGGATCGGGGGTTCGTGATCCGCTTTACAATACGTTTCTGCCTCATAACAAAATCACCGATCCGCGAATTTTCGGATCGGTGATTTTTTATTACAACTTTTCCCGGCAACTCGCGTATTAGCTGATAGAAGTACCCAGTTGAACATCACCCTCCATCGTGAGGCGTTTTGAAGTAAACGAAATTAAACTAAGGAGTAATTGTGATGGAGCCTCAAACCAATGATCGTCGTCCTTCTGGTGCAGTCTGGGGCATCCTGCTCGTCGCCCTGGGGGTTGTCTTCCTGCTTGGTCAGTTGATCCCCGGCCTGGGCCGGATGATCCGGGGAAGCATCTGGACAGGAGCCTTCGTGCTGGCCGCGATGGTCTTCTACGGTGTATACGCCAGCAACAAACAGCAGTGGTGGGCCTTGATCCCCGCCTACGCGATGCTGGCCGTCGCATCCTATATTTTCATGGGCGTATTCAATTTCCCCGGCGTGGCGATTGCCGCCTGGGTAATGTGCAGCATCGGCCTGCCCTTCCTTTACGTCTACATCAAAAACAACGAACACTGGTGGGCGCTCGTCCCGGCCTACACGATGTTCGTCACCGGCCTATTCATCCCGGCAGCCACCTTCCTGGGCTGGCCGTCGATTGTCGCCTACTGGAACTTCGCGATTGCGCTGCCCTTCGGCGTCGTCTACCTGCGTGACCGCAAGCAGTGGTGGGCGCTGATCCCCGGCGGGATTTTCGGATCGGTCGGGCTGGTCTTCGCGCTGATCGGAATCGCCTGGATGATCCCGGCAGTGATGATCATCTTCGGCCTGTACCTGCTGATCCGCCAGTCACGCGGAAAGAAAGCAGACGCTCAGACGCCGAAGTACGGCCCGGAAGCCGACAAGCCGATCACCGAGTTCATGCCGATCATGACCCCCGAAGCCGAGAGCGACGAATACGAAACCTACAAAGTCTGATTGAAATCCCTTGCAGGGGTGGGTTTTCCCCCACCCCTGCCCATACCCTGTGACGGTATCATCCCTGTTTTACCGAGTATTTACTGGTAGCAATTATTCTGCGTGTGAAAGGATTGTATGATGGAGCGAGAAAACTACCCGATCCCGCCCAATGAAAGGATCGCCGCACCGGTCGAACGAAACAACAGCCTGACCTGGCTGGCCGGGCTGGTGATGATCGTTCTGGGCGTGCTGTTCCTGGTTGGTCAAACCCTGTATTCCGGCGATCTCTTCGCCTCGATCCTGCTGATGGGCTTCGGCGCGACCTTCTTCGCCGTCTACCTCACCAACCGGAAACACTGGTGGGCGCTGATCCCCACCTATATCCTGGCGGTCACCGGGACGTTCATCGCCATCGAGCCGATGCTGTGGGGCGAGGGCGATGCGATCTACTGGCTGGCCGCAGTCGGACTGCCCTTCCTGTATCTCTTCGTCACCGACCCGGCCAAGCGCTGGTGGGCGCTGATCCCCACCTACATCATGGCTTCTACCGCCGTGTACCTGCTCATCGCGGGAATCCTTCCCGACGGAAACTGGGACGGGGTCTACTGGCTGTCGGCGGTAGGCGTGCCCTTCCTGGTGATCTTCGCCACCGACCCGGCCAAACGCTGGTGGGCGCTGATCCCCGCTTACGTTTTCGCATCGACCGGCACTTTCCTGATCGTCGAGCCGGTGCTGTGGGGCGAACTTGACGGCGCGTACTGGCTGTTCGCCGTCGCCCTGCCTTTCTTCGTCGTCTATGCCACCGGCCCGCGCGACCGCTGGTGGGCGCTGATCCCCGGTGGGATACTCGCCTCGATTGGCGTCGGGTTGTTCCTTTCGAGTATTGCGCTCGTGCTTCCGGTGCTGTTCATCGTCGCCGGGATCGTCCTGCTCACCCGGCAGATGCGGCAGCGTAAAGAGACACCGTCTGCTGCGCCGACCATTCCGCGCAATGGCCCCGAAGCCGACCGGCCACTGCCGGAGTTCGAGCCGCTCGGCACGCGCGAACCGGAGCTGGTTATCCAGACAAAATACGACCGTTGATCCGTTTTTCGGATGCTCGTTAGCCGGGGCAACCATCGGTGGAATTTCCGCCGGGGTCTGCCCCTTGTTTTTTCCCTTTGCCTTCTATCGATTGAACTCCCATCCCCGGCGCTGAAGCACCGGGCTAAGACTTTTATCTGTTTTTCCCTTTGCGATCTCTGCGTTCTTTGCGGTTCATTTCATCTTTCCTTTTTGCGGCCATTTGCCAAACACTATAGGCTATTGCCAGCCGAAACCACGCAACCAAACGCCCTGCGGCGCGTAATGATTCATAGAATCGATTACAATCAAGGAGTGTACCGGTATGGAAAAACGAACGGTTAAACCACCCATTGTCTTTGGGATGATCCTGATCGTCCTGGGTGTGATGATGCTGCTGGAAAGGGTGCTTCCCTGGGCCGGTAACTTCGTCTGGGCGGCGATCTTCGCGGTGGGCGGTTTCGCACTGCTGGGTGTTTACAGCCGCAGCAAGCCGCGCCGCTGGCCGCTGATCCCGGCTTACGTCGCCTTTGCCCTGGCTGGCCTGATGCTTATCGAAGTGATCCCGCTGTTGAGCAACCTGGAAGACGCCTACGTCATGTTTGCCATCGCGATCCCCTTCCTGTATGTTTATCTGCGTGACCGCAAGATATGGGCGCTGATCCCCGGCGGGATCATGGCCGTGATCGGCGTCGGCCTGCTGCTCGAAAACATGGTCTGGCTGTTCCCCGTCGCCCTGATTATTGGCGGCCTGCTGATCATGGTTCGCCAGTTCGGTAAAGGCAGCGGTAAGCCAAAGCCCGCCTCCGGCCCCGAAGCCGACCGGGCGCAGGAATAGCCTGTATCAGATACAATCTGCACAGTTTCGTTTTTTACCTATCCGAAATGAACGAAGTGAATTGTCGGATAGGTTGATGGAGGAACCTCATGGGGCAGTCACCACCACCTAACCGACCTTCTGCGGGGCCGTTCCTGGCCTGGGTATGGGCCGCCGCGCTGATCCTGGGGGGCGCAGCATTCCTGGGATTCAGCACCAGCCTGATCCCGTATCAGGGATCGCTGCTGCCCGTCCTCGCCGCCGGATCGGCGCTGCTGGCAGTTCCCTTTTTCGCCCGCTGGCTCGCCAACAAAGACGATTGGTGGGCACCGCTGACCGCCTGGGCCTTCTTTGCCATTGCGATACTGCTGGCCGTGGTCTGGGCCAACCCGCGCTACAGCCAGATCGTCGCTGCGGCGGCCCTGCTCCTGATCGCCTTCCCGTTTGCCGTCGCCGCGATGCGCAACCACAAGCGCTGGTGGGCGTTCATTCCCGCCTACGCGCTGGTCGCCCTGGCTTTTCTAATTCTGCTCACTATCTTTGGGTTTAACCCCCAGAGTCTGATCCCCTTTGCCCTGCTGCTGGTCGCCCTACCCTTCTGGCTCGCCTACCTGATCAACCGCCAGCACTGGTGGGCGTTGATCCCGGCAGCGGCTTTCAGCACGATCAGCGTGCTGATCATCATCTCCTATGCCATCACCCACACACCGACCGGCTGGTTCTGGGTGCTGCTCAATGCCATCCTTGCCGTCGTCTGTCTGGCCTTCTGGCTGACCGCCCGCCGCTTCGATTGGGCCGCCTGGCTCGCGATAGGCTTTGGCCTTGCCGCGCTGGTCGCGATCCTTGTCCCGACCGCCGCCAGCGTCGCGACGGTTGCCCTGGTGCTGGGTCTTTATATTGCCTACAAGCAGATCGATGCATCGGTCAAGGCATCGGCGGCACAGCCGCCAGCACAGCAGCCCGCCCAGCCGCCGACCACCACCGCGCCAAAACCGGCACCGACGACGGCACCATCGTCCACACCGGCATCGCCAGCCACCGCCGCGCCAAAGCCTGCCCCGACGAATCCGTCGGCCCTGCCCACCACCCCGACCGGTGTCGCCATCCAGATCGACCGTGAAGCGACCACCGCCGCGCAGTCTCGCCAGCAGGCAGGCACCGATTCGGCCACGCCGAAGCCGGTCGTCGAGTTCCGCCCGATTGATCCATTCAAGCAGCGGAAAGAACAGGCCGGTGAGGAAGACGAGAAAAAAGAGGAATCTTAAACAGTCTCTACGATCTGAAATACAGCGGGGTGAGATCGACTCTCACCCCGTTTTGATCCTGGATGATCGGATAAGATAGGGCTGCGTTTTGACCCCCACCCCAAGCAGCCGCAAAACGGCTGTCCCCTCCCCCTTCCAGGTGGAGGGAGCGGAATATGGGTTTATTCACCCCAGCACGCCCCCCGGATCGTCCAGGTATCCCTGCACCAGTTCGTAGAACCGCCCCATGTGCAGCCCATCCATCAGCGCGTGGTGCGCCTGCACACTCAGCGGCATCTTCAACGACTCCCCCTCCTCAAAGAACTTCCCCCAAGCAAAACGCGGCACGGAATCGCCCGGATGCGAGCGGATCGGGTGCATCACGCTGGTGAACGACACCCAGGGGATGGCCGACATGAACAGCAGATCGTCGCGACCGTGATCGTCGAGCGTCGGGTGCTCTTTGACAGTGGCGATCCGCTCGGCGGCTCCGGCGGCAAACTCCGGGAAACTCTCGTGATAGTCCATCGTGCAGAAGGTGAACAGGTCGTCACCCGTTGGAATGGTTGACGATGGATGCACGACTTCGTGCTCCACTACTTCTTCACCTCGAATGCGGTACCGGAACTCCGGGATAGCATTCGAGGCCCGCGCAAGCACGTAGATGATCGCCACATTGATCGAGCAGCCGCGCTGCTTGACGGCGGGATAGAACGCAGTCAGGTCTACGTTCGCGCACATATTGAAATGTGGATGCTCGAATGCGTTGAAGACCTCGAAATGTTCGCGGCGCGGCCAGTTTTCCATGTCAATCCGGCGCATGCTCATCACTCCCCCTATCTATCGAACTCGTCAACCGAATTGTCGTCCACCCCCCTCCATTACGCAAAAAACAAAGGAGTCGGGACAAACCCACACGGTGTAGGGTAATAGCCGGAAATTCTGGAACAAAATAGGGCTGTTAGCCGTATTGATAGGGAGATGTGCGAACGATGGCCGCCTGCCCTATCCCAAATAGAGATGCCTGTAAACACGGTAATCCCGGTTTTTGATTCACACAATTCTCATCAAACCTTAAAGGCACCTGTATATTTTCTCAACATCTGCCTGATATCATGATGAAAACTGATTGTTATTTCTAAAACGGAATCAAAGGATATGGCAGCAAACACGACCGTCGACAGCTTTTTGATCAGGATGGCTCAATGCATTGCCCGGACGGAACTCGACAACCGCGATGAAGCGAACGAGGCCGGTCGGCAGATTGCCAACTTCGCCCTGGCAAACTGGGACCTCGTCGCCGAGAGATATGGGCACGGCGATGCGGACGACCTGGAGATCGTCGAACGACTGACCCGCGATGTGCTCGGCCACCAGCCAACCGGACACCAATCCGACCCGGACGAATTCACCATTTGTAAAGTCATGTTGATCCGGCGGTCCGGAGTACAGTGGCTGCTCTGATCTAGTCGCGTTCCAGCCAGATCGTCACCGGCCCGTCGTTGTGTATCTCGACCAGCATCATCGCGCCGAACACACCCATCTCGACCTGAAGTCCTTCGCCGCGCAGCATATCGGCGAAGCGCTCGACCAGCGGCTCGGCCACTTCCGGCGGCGCAGCATCTACGAATGAGGGGCGGCGTCCTTTGCGGGCGTCGGCGTAGAGCGTAAACTGCGACACGACCAGCAAAGCGCCGCCCACATCCTGTATCGACAGGTTGAACTTCCCCTCGGCGTCCTCGAACACGCGCAGCCCGGCGACCTTTTTCGCCAGCCATTGGGCCTGATCTTCCCCGTCGCCGTGCCCCACGCCGACCAGCGCCACGAAGCCCGGCCCAATCGCCCCGACGATCTCCCCATCCACCGCCACCGATGCTTTCTTCACCCGCTGCAACAAAACACGCATAGTCGAGAGTCTCCAATTTTTTGATTTATCCGCGAATTACGCCAATTACACGAATTTTTTAACACGTGTCGAGATCGGCATGTTGTGACTTGGAACAATTGCGGAAGAGATTCAAACCCTGGTCGATCCTTACTCGAAACGAAAGAAATAATTAGCGAAATTCGCGTAATTCGCGGATAAACCTACCCCACGCCGATCACATACTCGCGGCACCAGTCGAGCGCCGCTTCCATCTCGCCGATCTCCTGCCCGGCGAAATGATCCAGCACCGGCTCGACCAGCCGCAGCACGTCCGGGCGATCCGCCGTCACCGCCTGGAGCCATTCGGTACGCTCTCCCGGATCGACGGTCAACAACTGTTCGCAGGCCGCTTCGAACAGCCGAACCATCCAGCGATAGCCCCACAGGAGCACACGGCCATCCTCTGTGAGATGATTCATCGTCAGGTCGCGTAGATGGTTGATAGCGGGCAGGTGCGCCGCGTCGAGCGTGTCCCAGGTATCGAGGAAGATCGTATCGTAGCGCATTTCCGGCTCTGACCGGAGCATCTCTTCCACGTCGCCGATCCGAATCTCGACCGGCACGCCGCGCGCCCCGGCAGCGACCGTCACTACCAGCTCGACGGCTTCGACAAGCGCCGCATTCTGCTCGACGATCACCATACCGCTCGCGTTCGGCAGGGCGTACTGCGGGTACAATCCCAGCCCCAGCCCGCCGACCAGCACCCGGCCCTGCGTGGCCTGGGCATTGTTGAACATCATCAGCCGTTCCTGCGGCACATCCGACATCCACAGCCGTTCGTCGGGGGTGACCAAGCCGCGCACCGCCAGCGGCGGCGACAGGTGAAGCCGCTGCCCGCAGAGTTCGGCTTCTTCTATTTCCCAGGCGGTGATCGAAAAAGTCTCGTACACACCCGGCACCACCTGGATGATCGGGAAGCGGGTCCAGGCATCCGTCCAGGTGCAGTCGTCAAAGGTGGGGTCAAAGGCTGGTGTCATGGCGGTAGTGTAGCAGATCGCCACGTGCTGGCAAAAAATACGGCCATGCCCGGTTGGGCATGGCCGAGAAAAATGAGCGCGGTCGGTGGTGGTGATGGTGTTGGTGCAGGTTATTGTAGAGTGTACAGGTTGTACTTGAGTTCGAAATACCGGTCGAAGTTGGTGATAATCGCGATTGTGTGGTCTTATGTCAGGCGCTCATAGATGAACTAAGGATAGCGCATATTTGGCCTCCGGGTGGTTACATTTATATAACACATATATAACGCGGGCAAAACGGATGATTTTTCGCGCCGTCATTCCCCGCCCGGCGACTCCATTTTTAGTTTCTGGGGTATACTAAATACGGGGCCACAAATCGACCTCTGCTTCCCTCAAACCGGCTCCCCCCTTAAACTGGGGTTGTTGTTCACAGCCTGAAACTTATAGGCTCAAATTACGTAAAGTGAAGTGAAGTGAAGCATTTGATACTGCGGCACAGTTGTGCCGGTGCATAAATTTGTTCAGTCTATTAAGAAGTAGTCAAAAAAGAGAGGTTTAGTAGTCATGGCTTATACGATTCCTGCAACGAGTAAAACCCCCGCGCTGATCGTCTACCTGCTCGACGTGAGCGGCTCGATGGGCGAAGACCTAGGCGGCAAGCCCAAGATCGAAGTGATCTCCGATGCCCTGCACCAGGTCGCCGTCCGCATGGTTCAGCGTTCCACCAAAGGCACCACGGTCGCCCCGCGTTATCGCATCGCGATGTACGCCTACAGCTCCCAGGTCACCGACCTGTTGGGCGGAGTCAAGACCGTCGCCGAGTTAGCCCAGATGGGTGTCCCCCGCCTCCAGCCGATGGACGCCACCGACACCGCGTCCGCGTTCCGCGAGGCCAAGCGCCTGTTGAGCGCCGAACTCGGCAATTTGCAGGACTGCCCCGCCCCGCTCGTCTGCCACATGACCGACGGCGAGTACAACCAGGGCGGCGATCCTGAAACGGTCGCCCGCGAGATCATGCAGATGGCGGTTCCCGACGGCAACGTCCTGGTCGAGAATATCTTCGTCACCGAGAAGGCGCTCACCGCCCCGATCTCCGACCCGAAGAACTGGACCGGCGTCACCGACGAGACCCCGCTGGCTTCACCCTATGCCGAAACGCTGATGCGTATGTCCTCGGAAATCCCGCAGACCTACTCCAGCGTCATGGCCGAGATGGGCTACAAGCTCGCCCCAGGTGCCCGGATGTTCTTCCCCGGCAACGCGCCTGAGATCGTCGAGCTTGGCTTCTCGATGAGCGGTGCGACCCCGGTCACGCCCGTCACGCCTTAGACTGGCCCACACGACCGGAGAAAGTCGGCCATTGCGCATTGTCATCAGCGCATTTAACGTTTTCAAACCGGGCGGGTCGGGGATTAAACCCGGCCCGCCTGTTGTCGACACGCGTTCGTCAATTATCATGGTGGTGTGATATTGTACGCCACTGATAGTGGCCGTCCGACAAACACCACCAAACAGCGAATCGACTTATGGATAAAGACCAACCCACGCAAACAGGCGAAACGCCCGAAGAATCGGCGTCGGAAACCACCAAAACCGAAGGGCATATCCGGCTGCGCCAGGATACCGAAACCCCGCTCACCACCCGCAAAACGTCGTTCGGGTCGGCGCTTTATCTCTACGTCCGTTCCAACGACAGCGTCGACGCGGCGACCATCGGCCAGGATTACCTGGCCTTTCACCATGACGAACACAATCTCGTTTTCGCCGTCTGTGATGGCGTCGGCCAGTCCTTCATGGGCGATCTCGCCGCCCGCATTGTGGGCGACGGCCTCAACGACTGGCTGTGGAACCTCGATAAGCAGCCCAAAGACGCCGCCGCGTTCTCCGAAATGGTGACCCAGGCGCTCGACGATATGACATCGACCAGCGCGAAGATGGTCAGGGAGTACAAGCTCCCCGCCGCCCTCCCCCCGCTGATCGTCGCCGCGCTCGAAATGCAGCGCAAGTACGGCAGCGAGTCGATGTTCGTCGCCGGTCGATTGGCGCTCAGTCCGCCCGATCCCTGGCTCGCGCTGTGCTGGCTCGGCGACTCGCCGGTCGCCGCCGTCGACATCAACGGGAAGCTCGTCGACCTGGGGCCGAAGGGCCATACCTCCGAACGCTGGAACGCCGCCACCGGGGTCAAAGGCCCCGTCCACACCTGGGTGAGCAGCGCCGAAAAAGTCGCCCGCGTCGCCGGATATACCGACGGTCTGGGCGTGGAGAGCGTCCCCACCGACGCCGACCTTGCCACATTGATGGGACGCTGGATCACCGACCCGCCCGGCGACGACGCTTCGTTGTTTGACGTTCGCCTCGCGCCCAGCCCGGAAACCACCGGCCCGACCGACCCGGAAGAACTCGAAGGGCTGAAAGAACTGGCCTTCCAGGTCGACGAGACGCGCCCGATCATGATCAGGGGCAAATCCAGGACGCCCGTCAAAGACGTTCAGGCCATCGAAGCCGAAGCGCCCACGCCGGTCAAAGCCGTCGAGCCTATCGGCCAGCCGCCCGAAACGTCGGCGGTCGGCGGGTGGCGTCCGCTGACTGGCGAGAAAGCGCCCGAAGCCGCGCCGCCCGAAAAACCGGTCCCTTCGATCCCAACGCCCGTATCCCTCCCCGACGCTGCCGAGATGCTCTCGACGCTTTCCAGCCAGGCCATGTCGCTGACCCAGTCCGCGCCGACGCCGGAGGCCCAGCAGCAGATTCAGATGTGGCAGCAGGCCGCCCTGCTCGGCCTGACCAGCGCCGCGTTAGCCATGCTGATGGTCGAACGCCTGATCAAGGATGAAGGGAAAGAAGAACAGGGATAAAATACTGTGTCGAGACTGGCGCAGATGTTGAGCAACCATGTTTAATCCAAACCTGAAAACCCGGCTGGTCATCGACGACCAGGAATACATATTCTCACCGCACCCGGTCGTGCCGACGCTCGTCTGGGGGCAGGAAGGCCGCCATGCGATTGTCTACCGGATGGAACCCGCCGACGACCGCGCCCGGCGGCCCCTCGACCGGCCCAACGGCAGCGCCTATGCGCTGAAGGTCTTCCGGCCTGCCTTCCGGCACGCCGGGCTGCTCGAATCGGCGGAGGCGCTCTCCTGGGCGCACGAACTGCCCGGCATGCGTGTCTGCGATCAGCGGGTGCTTACCCAGGAATCGCACCCCGAACTCGTCGCCCGGCACGAAGACCTCGACTACGCGATGGTCATGCCCTGGATCGACGGGCAGACCTGGTTCGACTTCATCCAGACCAAGTCACGCACCACCCTCGACCAGAGCCGCGCGCTGGCCGAAAGCCTCGCCTGGGTGCTCTATGCGCTTGAGCTGAACCAGCTTGCCCACTGTGACCTGTCGAGCGGCAACGTCATCATCGACCCCGAACTGAACCAGGTGCATCTGGTCGATGTCGAAGACCTGTACAGCCCCTGGCTCACCCCACCCCCGATGGTCCCGGCGGGCACTCCCGGCTACCAGCATCGTGAGGTTGGGAAGACCGGCCAGTGGGGGCCATCCGCCGACCGCTTCGCCGGGGCAGTGCTGCTCGCCGAAATGCTCGGCTGGGCATCCCCCGATATCCGCCAGCAGGCGTATTCGGAAAGCTTCTTCGCCCCCAACGAAATGCAGCAGGAATCGGGTCGTTACGCAACCCTTCAGGATATTCTGCGTATTTACGATCCGGGGCTGTCCGAGGCTTTCGAAGCCGCGTGGCGCTCCGGGGCGCTCGAAGAATGCCCCACTCTGGAAACATGGTATGATCTGATGGACATCCTCCCCCGCGAGCCGGTCGCCGAATGGGCACCAATCGTGCCGGAGGATTTCGAAGGGGAGATACCTGTCCCGGACGATGTCGCCGTGCCGGTGCGCCCCCAGCCGGTGCCGCCCCCCGAACCCGAAGAGCGGCGCGGCTGCCGGTTCTGGAAGCGGCGGCAGGGAAGTCGAAAAGGCTGCCGGGCGCTGACCCTGCTTGGCGGCGTGGTCGGGCTGGTCTGCTGCTATGCGGCGGCGCTGGCCGTCGAGTGGTCGATGTTGAAGGATATATTTTGACGATGGCAGAAGACAAACCCATTCGCACCTACCTGGTCGTCGAAGGCGAACCGGCCACCGCCGAACTGCTGAAGCTGGTGCTCAAGCAGGGCGGCGCACAGAATATCACCATCGCCCGGAGCGGCACCGAAGGATTGGAACTGGCCGAAAAAGAGCCGCCCGACCTGATCATTGCGGGCATCGACCAGTATGATCTTTCCGGCTATGAAGTCTGCAAGAAGCTCCAGGCCGATAAAAAACTGCGGGATATACCGGTTCTGCTGGTTGCCGCAGTTGACAGCGGCGAGGTCGAGAAAGCCGTCAGGAAGCACAGGATACCGGTCGCCGGTTACCTGATGCTGCCCTTTTACCCGGAAGACATGATCGAGATGTGCCACGACGCGCTGAACGGCAAATACCGGTGGCCGGGCACAAAGAGCAAGAAAAAATAGGGGTTTGCATTATATCGTTCGATCTAAAAAAAGAAACCGGTTGTAGGGGCGACCCTTGCGGTCGCCCAGGGCGGGGGCTAAACGACCAGAGGTCGTCCCCCGCCCCTACGAGAGGATTATTAGCCCGGTGCTTCAGCGCCGGGATAGCAGTGCAAAAAAGACGTACGAGACGACATTATGCCATCATTCGAACGACCCGAAGTCACTCCCATCCGCACGCAGCGCGTGCCGCAGACCATCGAAACGCCGGTCACTTTTGTCCCGGTGCCCGGTGCTTACGTGCGTTTCGCCTATTCCCGATCCAGCGACAGCATGGCGAACCAGATCGAAGGGCAGGATTACGTCTGCTTCCGCCACAACGATCAGCGGCTGGTGTTCGTCGTCGCCGACGGCGTCGGCTCGTCGTTCTGCGGCAACCTCGCCTCGCGCATCCTGGGCGATAATCTCCTCGACTGGTTCTGGTCGCTCGATATTGCCTATCTCGGCGGCGACGCCGCGCTGAACGAAGCGGCGACCAGCTATCTCAACCGCTTGCAAAAGCAGGCGCAGCATGAAGTCGAGGAATACGATCTGCCCGACGCCGTCTCCCCGCTGATCAAACAGGCGCTCGAAGCCCAGCGCAGCTACGGCAGCGAGGCGATCTTCGCCGCCTGCCGCATCGATCATCCCGGCATGTTGATGCCCGAAGGACTCGTCTCCCTGTTCTGGATGGGCGACACGCGCATCACCGTCCTGGGCATCGATGGCCGCCCGCTCGACCTGAACGGAAGCTGGGAAAACGCCAACCGCTGGTCGACGGTGCAGGGCGTCAAAGGTTCGATGAGCGCCTGGATGAACACCTTGAAAGGCATTGGCCGCACGGTGGCCTACACCGACGGCCTCTCCGCCCACGCCGACAAACTGCTCGACTATCCCGACGACAAGCTCGACCGTGAAATTCGTGAAGGGGCGCGCCTGCCTACCAGCGACGACGTCGCCTTTATCGACGTCGTCCTGCGCACTGCCCAATACGAGGGCTATCCTGACCCCGACCTGCCCGATCCCAACCTGGAGCGCCCGCACCTTGAGCAGATCTGGAACCCGACCGGGGCCGAGACCTACGAATTAAGCTGGACGTGGCCCGGATCGGGCAACCGGCACACCTATATGATCCAGGAAGCGCGCAACCCGGCGCTGGTCGAGGCGCGGACGATCAACGTGCCCCAGGGCCAGATGACCTGGAAGCCCGCCGATCCGCAGCCGCCCGGCCAGTATTATTATCGAGTCCGGGCCGTCAAGCGCTTTGGCGGCCTGACCCCCTGGTCGGAGCTTCGCCAGACCCGCGTCGCCCATCCCACGCCCGCCGCCCCGGAACTGTTCCCGGTCGAGCCGGACAGGGCCGCCGTCCTCCACTGGGAAGGCGACGGCGAATGGCTCGATTACATCGTCGAGCAGTCGGCCAACGCTGAATTCGAGGAGCCGGAGACGGTCTACGAAGGACGCGGCACCGCCTGGGCGATCCCAACCGGCAAACCCGGCACCTATTATTACCGCGTACGCGCCGTCTCCGACGGCGGCTCCGGCCCCTGGAGCGATGTGCAGGAAGTGACGATCATCCTGCCGCCGCCCCCTACCCCGCACCTGGCCGCCATCGGCTATGGCTATGCGCATGGCGAATACGAACTACGCTGGCAGCCGGTGCCGCGTGCCACTCACTACGAACTGGAATGGATAGTTCTCGACGATGCGGGACATCCCGGCGAACCGGAAGTGATCGAACTGGAAGACACCATCTATCATATTACCGGCCAGCCGGTCGGCCAGTATCACTATCGAGTCCGCGCCTGCAACGAATCGACTCAAAGCGGGTGGAGCAACCAGGAGATGGCGCTGGTCGTCCCCGTCGCCCCATCCGAGGCCCCGGCGCTCACCCTCGAAGGCCCCGACGAAGACGGTCTGGTCAGCCTGAGCTGGACTGAGATTCCCAGCGCCGACGAGTACCTGATCGAAACATCGGATACCCCGTCGTTCGATTCCGCCCGCGTCTACACCCAGGCCCACTGCACCCTCGACCTGACCCGCCGTGAGCCGGGAGCCTATTACTTCCGCATCTGCGGAGTCAACCGGGGCGGCGATGGCCCCTGGAGCAATGTCGAGCAGTTCGCCATCGTCCCCGGCGCGCCGGATTGGATCGAAGCCCAGGCCGCCGGATCGGGCAGCGAGGTGGCGGTCACCTGGGGCGCGGTCGGCGGCCCGGTCGACTATCTCCTTGAGCTGACCACCGACGACGCCGACTACCGCGAAGTGTATCGCGGCGGCGAAACCCACTTCGAACTGGCGAACCTCCCGGCGGCGGCATCGCTGCGCTTCCGTGTCCGCTCGGAACTGCCCGGCGTGTGCAGCGGCTGGGCGACCGGCCAATCGATCAAAATCAAAGCCGGTGCCGGTGATGCCCCAACGCTGTCCCCGCCCGATGTCGGCGACACGGGCGAGATCGAACTGCGCTGGAGCGCCGCTGCCGATGCCACCGGCTACCTGCTCGAAGTCTCCCGCGACGAGGACTTCGCCGACTTTCGCACTTTCGAGTTCAAGAAGCTCGGCGTCAACTTCCGGCCACCCGCCGCAGGCCAGTACTGGTTCCGCGTCCGGGCACGCATCGAGAAGGACGGGCAGGCGAAAGAGGGCGCTTACAGCGAAACCCTCACCATCCAGGTGAAGCGTCCCGCTGCCCCGCGCCTCTGGCCGCTCGACCCGGTCAGGCCGGACACGCCTTACGAAGTCACCTGGACAGGCGTCCCCGGCTGTGTATATTACGAACTGCAAGAATCCGGGCACGACGCCTTCCGTCCCCGCCAGACATCGACCATGCGTATCTTCCACCCGGCGCAGAAGGTGGCGCTGCCGGGCCGGGAAGCGGGGAAAGTCTATTATCGCGTCAGGGCCGCCGATCAGGACGATCAATCCAGCGTCTGGAGCAACGTCCTGGCGGTCGAAATACAAAACTGACTGACAGGATCGTCAGCCCGCCACAAACAAAGATATGTCGCCCCCCTTGCTAAGGGGGGCAGGTGAGCCTGATGGCTCACCGGGGGGTGATCGACCGCCCCCAACGCACAGAGTGATAAAGCTAGCCCGGTGCTTCAGCGCCGGGGATACAAGAAGAGAAGAGTAACGGAACAAACATAAACATGGCCGATTTCAACCCATCGCCCCACGACCGCGTCACCATTGGCGGGCTTACCTACCGGGTAATGCCCCATCCCGCCGTGCCAAGCTTCGCCTTCGGGCAGGAAGGGCGTAAGGCATTCGTCTACCAGCTTTCCGGCGGCAGCGACGGCGGCAACTATGCCCTGAAGGTTTTCAAGGTGGCCTTTCGCCTCCCCGAACTGGTCGATATTTGCGATCAACTGGCCCGCTTCGCCCAGTGGCCGGGCCTTGAGGTCTGCCACCGCGAATGCCTGAACGAGAACCAGCACGCCGACGTTCTCGGCAAATACCCCGACATGGAATACGCCGTCCTGATGCCCTGGATCGGCGGTTCGACCTGGTATGACATCGTGATCGGCGTGATGCCTTTTAATCGCATTGAGGCGGCGACTTTCGCCAACGCGACCGCGCAGGTGCTCGCCGCCATCGAGGAAGCTGGCCTCGCCCACTGCGATATTTCGGCGGCCAACGTCATCATCAATAAGATCACCGAGCGTGCCCACCTGATCGATATCGAAGACCTGTACGCGCCCAGTTTCAACCCGCCCGGCGCGCTCCCCGCAGGGACGGATGGCTACAACCACAAAACCGCTTCGAAAGGCCAGTGGAGCGCCGATGCCGACCGCTTCGCCGGGGCGGTGATCATGTCCGAGATGCTCGCCTGGCACGATTCGCGCATCCGCAAGGAAGCCGACGAGGAACACTATTTCGGCTCCGGCGAAATACAGGAAGACTGCCCGCGCTATCAATTGATGCTCAAAGTGCTGGGCGGGCTTGATGCCCGCCTGCCTGGATTGTTCGAGCAGGCATGGTTCTCTCCAACCCTCGCCGACTGCCCGCCTCTCAAGGTGTGGCAGGAAGTGATCGGCGAGGTCTGTCACCGGGAACGGGTGGCCCCCGTGGTCAGCGATTGGAAGCCGCTGGTCATTCCCGGCGGCGGCCTGCCCGACGCCGCCCCCCAGCCGATGCCGGAGAAGATGCCAGTCAGCGTTCCGCCATCCCCCCCGGTCGAAGAGGAGCGGGAGCTATCCATCGCCGCCCCCGAACCGGGGGCACAGCCGGAGCCATCGCGCCCGGCCCCGGCCACGCCGATCATCCAACCGGCAATACGCGACACCACGCCGGTTACACCCAGCCCGCAGCCGATAAAGGTTCAACCGCCGCACCAATCGGGCGGCCCGGTCGTCGAGTGGCGGCAGTTGACCATCCCGCAGCCCGCCGCCCGGAACGGCACCGCTTTCAAACCGATCTGGCAGCCGCCCGCCGAACCGGAAACGCAGCCCGTCCCCATCATCGTGGAGGAAGAACTACAGTCGACCGTCGAATCGACGCCGATCACCGTCGAACCCAAAGCGGAGGAAGTCGCCTTTGATGGCCTGGAAATCGAAGGGATGATCGAGGAAGAACTGGCCCGCGAAGCCGCCATCGAGAACGAGCCGCCGTATGAGGACGAGGACATCGCGCCTCTCGTCGACGAGACATTCGAGGCAGAGCCATATCCCGACGAGTTCATGCCGGTGCCGGAAAGCCGCCTGCCCCAGCCGGTGCTCGACCTGCACCTGATCGACGAGAAGAATCGCCCCCATCTTGTCTGGACGCCAATCGAAGAGGCGACTGGCTACACGCTGGAAGAAGACGACAACCCCGACTTCGACAATCCGAAGGTCTACCAGGTCAGGGGCAGCAGCGCCGAATGGACGCCCCCGCGCCTGCTCTGGCGGCGCTCCGGTCGGCTCTACTACCGGGTCCGCGCCGAAGTCGGTGACGAAATCGGCCCCTGGAGTGACACGGTCGCCATCCGCCTGGGGCGTTAACTTATTCCTTCACAGTCTGAGATATGTTGTCCCCCCTTGCTAAGAGAGTGTTTCATAAATCGGATTCTGTAGCCTTTTTAGGCTCAATTGCCAGCACTCAAGTCTTTGCAACAGAACCGATTTGGCCTCAGAACTCGATTAAGCTGGTAATTATGAAACACTCTCTATGGGGGGACTGTTTCTCGCTCCGCGAGAAGCTGGGGGGTGATCGACCATTCACCCCAACGACAAAAATATTCTCGTCAGTTGTGCTGCCAACAAATACTCTATCGCCTGAAGATGTGGAGCATCCACACCACGGCCAGCGCCGCCAGCCCGATCCAGATCGCCCCGACGATCACCGCCCCGACCCGGCTCACCGGCTTGCCGGATTCCATGATTTCCCCGGCCTTCGCCCGGCAGTCGCTCATCACATCGGCGGGGATCATCTTCAGCGCCAGCACGACCCCCAGCGGAATCAAAATAAGATCGTCGAGATAGCCCAGAACCGGGATCGGATCGGGGATCAGGTCAATCGGGCTGAAGGCATAGGCGACGACCAGCGCGGCGAAGGCTTTTCCATACCAGGGCGTGCGCGGGTCACGGTAGGCGAGGTACAGCGCGTAGACCTCTTTCTTCAACTGCCGGGCGCGGTCTTTCCAGGTCTTTGGGGATAACTGCGGTTCGATGTTCATAGAGAGCAGCCTTTTAAATCAGCAGATGCGCGGGAGCTGCTCGCCGACCAGCGTATCGATCACCCGCGAACCGCCGATCCCGGTTCGGGCCGTCACCACGCCGGGATGATCGTCCACCACCCGCCCGATGATCGCCGCCCCCTGCCCGCGCGGGTGTGCCTGCATCGTTTCAAGAAGCAGTTCGGCGGATTCTTCCGGCACCACCGCCACCAGCTTACCCTCGTTCGCCACGTAGAACGGGTCGAGGCCGAGCAGTTCACAGGCCGCGCTCACCGCCGGGGGAACCGGCACCGCCGCCTCGTCGATCTGAATGCCGACCTGCGCCGCGCGCGCAAACTCGTTGAGCGTCGCCGCCAACCCGCCGCGTGTCGGGTCGCGCAGCGCGTGGATGTCGGCGGCTGCGGCCAGCATCGCCGCGACCAGGTCGTGGAGCGGCTGCGAATCGCTCTTCAGTTCCGTCTCGAAGGTCAGTCCCTCGCGCACCGAGAGGATCGCGATCCCGTGTTCGCCCACCGGCCCGGAGACAATCACCACGTCGCCGGGGCGCACGTTCTGCGCGGCAATGTTCACGCCCTCCGGTACGACCCCGATCCCGGTCGTGTTGATGTACACGCCGTCGCCGTGCCCCCGGTCGACCACTTTCGTATCGCCGGTCACAATTGGCACACCGGCAGCTTTCGCCGCCGCTGCCATCGACGCGGCGATGCGGCCCAGCGTATCGATCTCCAGCCCCTCTTCGAGGATGTAGCCCGCGCTGAGGAACAGCGGCGTCGCGCCGCTCATCGCCACGTCGTTGATCGTGCCGTGCACCGCCAGCGACCCGATATCGCCGCCGGGGAAAAACAGGGGGCTGATCGTGAAGCTGTCGGTGCTGATCGCCAGCCTTGCCCCGCCGATCTCCACCAGGGCGTGGTCGCCCAGCGGATCGAGGGCCGGGTTGTCGAACAGCGGTTTGAAGATGTGCTCGACGAGGTCGGCGGAGAGCTTGCCGCCCCCGCCGTGCCCCATGACGATGGTCGGGTAGTCGCGCAGGGGGAGCGGGCATACCCACCCCTCGGCGTCGATCGCTTCGTTGTTGTCGGTCATAGTGGTTCCATTCGATAATCGATCACAGGGGAAGCATACCCGCCGGGAGATAAAATCGCAATGATCGTACTCGGCTCAGCCGCCCGGCGATCAGTACTAGGCAAAGCGAAGATATTGGGCTATCCCCTTTTTTCTTTTTTCTTTTTCCTCATTTCCCCACCTCCACGTGCTATAATCCGTAGAGTGAATTTACCAGCCCATACAAGGACATAACGCATGACCGAATCCACACAAAAACTGACCGGTGCCGAAAATGTCGCCTGGAATCTCGCCGATCTCTACGCCGCCGTCGATGATCCGGCCATCGACCGGGCACTCGACGCTGCCGACGCCCGCGCCGATAAGCTCGCCGAACTGTACAGGGGCCGCATCGCCGAACTCGATACCGAGGAATTACGCGCCCTGATCGAGGAGTACGAAGCGATCCAGGAAGACGCCTATCTTCCCGGCGCTTATGCCTACCTGCTCTGGTCGACCAACACCGAAGACCCCGCACGCGGGGCGCTTCGCCAGAAGGTGCAGGAACGCGGATCGCAGCTCGATCAAAAGCTGGTCTTCGTCGACCTCGAATGGGCCGCCATCCCCGACGAGAAGGCCCAACCGATGATCGGCGACCCGGTGCTCGCACCTTATAAACACTGGCTGGAAGTTGTCCGGCTGCGCCGCCCCTATATGCTCAGCGAGCCGGAGGAGAAAATCCTCTCCGAGAAAGCGGTGACCGGCAAGAGCGCCTGGTCGCGCTTCTTCAACGAGGTGATCAGTTCCTCACGCTACGAGTGGGAAGGCAAACAGGTGCCCCTCGAAGGCGTACTCAACAAGCTCTATGAAACCGACCGCAGCGTCCGCAAGCAGGCCGCCGACGTCGTCACCGGGGGGCTTGAGAAGAACATCCGCACCACCACCTATATCTTCAATACCCTGCTGGCCGACAAAGCCTCCGACGACCGCCTGCGGAAGTTCCCCTCGT
>DAOUES010000220.1:0-7279 GCA_034430335.1 Anaerolineae bacterium
CCGCGCTGAACAAGGTCGAGCTGCTGCCCTGGGACTGCTGGGGCCTGATGCTCGATTGCCTCGATCACAGCGAAGAAGAATGGGCGCTGCTGGATCGGGTTGCCAGGCTTACTACGGGCGAATCGCCTGACTTCGATCAGATTCAATCTCTATATGCCGACCCCGGCCTGCGGGTTCCCGGCGTGATCCAGAGCTGGGATACCGAGAACAAGAAGATGAACGAAGTAGTCCTCGATATTTGAGCGTTGATCGATACTGTGGGGTAGCCGTCCACTGCCCCACGCGCCACTTTTTTCTCCGCATTGTCCCTGCCCGTCCGCACACTTTACAATCTCACTCATTCCCATACAATAAAGTCTTGACGTGGTGGTTTCCAGATCGGAGGTCAACATGGCGAGAACCTGTGAGTGTGGCGCGTCCATCCCGCCCGGTGCGCGGTTTTGTCCGTCATGTGGCAGGCCCCTGTCCCCTTCCGCCAGCCAGTCGATTGATATTGACATTGGCGGCAGCGTAGGGGGCAGCGTCAACGTCGCCGGGGGGGATATCGAAATCCAGAGCAATCTGGTCGAATGCCGTATGTGTAAAGGAACGGGGAAGGTCTGGCTAAAAGAAGCCTGCCCGGACTGCGGTGGTAAGGGTTTCGTCCTGGAATACTTTGCTTCCCAGCCGGTCGGGGAGGGGATGCTGCCGATCGGGACGACGTTTGCAGTTGCGTGTCTCACCTGCGGCGGTAAAATGGACAGCCTGTTTCCCGATCAGCCCTACCGGACCGGCTACCCGTTCATCGACGCCTCCGAGCATATCGGCAAATGGGGAAGCGGCCAGATCACCAGACACGAAACCTGTACACACTGCAATGGACAAGGTAAGGTACGCATTTGATGGCCCTGGAGTTTGATTTCGAAGACCACGATCCGCTTGAACGGGCCGGGTTGGATACCTTTGCGGCCCGTTCACCGGATGATGACCTGAACGGCAAAGATTTAGAAGCCTTCGAGCAAGCCAATATCTACCTGATGGGTGGTTTGTTCAGTCACAATGGCGGAAGTTTTCACGGCAAGCATTATGCCACGCTGGTTAGCTACATTACCGGCGAAAGTCTGTACCAGGAATGGATCGCGCCGGAGACGGTCAAAAAGATGGCCGAAGCGCTCAAGCGCTGTGACCCCGAACAGGTGCTCGCCGATATCCAGAACGAGGTATGGCGTTCGCGGGAATATACCACCGGCGAGATCGTCGAGCTGCGCCGCTTTTTCTCGCTCTGCGCCGAACTTGGCCTGGGGCTGAAAAACTGGTTCTGATCACGGCAGTCACGAAGGGGTAAACGATGAGCCACCACGTCGCGCAGACCGTCGAAAACGGGATCGAGCGAGTCGTCTACACGCCGGAGGAGAAGCGTTTCGAGACGCCTATCCTCTTTCAGCATGGGATGTGGCACGGCGCGTGGTGCTGGGAACCCTGGCAGGATCAACTCGCCGAATGGGGCTGGGAATCGACCGCTCACAGTCTCCCCGGCCACGCCGGATCGCCCGTCCAGAGGCCGATCCGCCGGTGCACCCTGGGCTATTATCTGGAGTTTTTCAAAGCAGAAATCGCCCGCTTCGATACGCCGCCGGTCGTGATCGGCCACAGCATGGGCGGCGGGCTGATCCAGTGGTATCTCAAGAAGGTCGCCGACGATCTCCCGGCTGCGGTGCTCGTCTCGTCCCTGCCCGCCCACGACATGCTGCTCCAGGTGTTGAGCTACGCGCGGATGGACCCGCTCGGCTGGCTGATGTGCATCACCACGCTCTCGGCCAAGCCGGTCATCCGGTCCCCGGAAAGCGCTGCCCGCGCCCTGATCTCCAAACGGGCGCTGATCACGCCCAAAGACCTGCACACCCAGTTAGGGCCTGAATCGCTGCTGGTGATGCTCCAGTACAACCCGCTGCTCTGGCAGCCGCGCCGGTCGGTTAAGACGCCGCTGCTCTGGCTGGCAGGCAGCGCCGATGCTGTCATCCCGGAGCGCAAACAGCGCCGCTCGGCGGATTTCTATCATGCCGATTACCTGGTGATCGAAGGGGAAGCGCACAACCTGATGATGGAACCCTCTACGGTGCGGGCGGTAGAGACGATCCACGAATGGCTTGTCGAACTTGGGATTTCCTAGTGCGTCGCTCCGGCTGACTGCCTTTTCTCGACGACTGCCTTGACCAGTTCAAGCATTTCGTCCATGGGCGGCAGCGGCTTGCCCATCAGCATATCGGCTTTTGCGGTGTTCAGATACTTCTCCCGGTCGGCGTTCGACAGTTCATAGGCCGTCATCAAGACGATCCCGATATCCTTCAGGCGCGGGTGCTGCCGGATTTTCGCTGCGACTTCGTGTCCCCAGGGGCCGGGGATGCGGATGTCCAGCAGGGCGATATCGGGGAGCGGTTCGGGGAGCAGTTCGCTTTCGAGGTAGGCGCTCGCCTTAAAGCCATCCTCGAAAACAATGATGTTAAAGTTCCACAGCTCGCACATCGCATCAAGGATATTTCTAATGGCGTAGTCATCTTCAACGACCAACCATGTCATTGATTTCCCATTGGTATTCGCTGCTTTGTTAGCCATCCCTGATTACCATATCAAATACTGACTCGCTCGATTCGATTGATGCCAAGCATCATCCTACTCAGAATTTTATCGGGTGCCAGTCTACAGGCAACCAGACCTACCTCCTATTGACGTTCCCGGCCTGTTCTAATGGATTTGTAATGTGCGGTGGCCGGATGTCTCATGTTCTCCCACCGGATGGGGATTGTCAGCTTCGCATGCCGCTATAGATTCATGTACAATAATCACAAACCTGAGGTAATTACCATCAGCTTGAAAGAGGTGTTGGACACCTGATGCAGATCGATACGCGCTGGAGCGAATACGCGGAAGTCCTGGAATACGAGCCGGGCGAATACGTCTTCAAAGAAGGCGAACCGGGAAATGAGTTATACCTGGTCCTTTCCGGCCAGGTTGCGATCATCAAGGACGCAGAAGGATCGGCCCCGCTGGTGTTGAGCTACTGCACCACCGACCAGATTTTCGGCGAGGTCAGCCTGCTCCAGTATGGGCCGCGCACCGCCTCGGCGATGGTAGTCGAGAAGGCCCGCCTGATCGGGATCAGCCGGAAAGAGTTCTGGAACCTTTTTCACGATAAACCCGTCTTTCGCGAAATGATCTTCCAGACCGTCGTTGGCCTGCTCCTCAACGCCGACGAGAGCCGCAAGCAGTCGGCGGCTGCCGAGCGTGACCTGTTCGAACGTCTTGGCTCGTTAGCCAGCGAACACGATCAACTGGCCGAGATCGTCAACCTCCGCCAGGAAACGATGCGATTCATCGTCCATGACCTGCGTAACCCGCTCAACCTGATCATGATGGCGCTTTCGATGATCGAGGCGGACGACTTATATAATCAGAACGCCGAATCCCGCCGCTTTCTGGCCCTGGCAATCGGGGGCGTCAAGCGGATGTACTCCCTGACCGAATCCCTACTCGATGTCGAGCGCCTCGAATCGGGAATCGCCGCTCTCCATGTCAGCCCCGTCAATATGCGTGACATCATTGACGGCATCATCGAAGAACACAGACCGCTGGCCTGGGCTTCGCAGATCGAACTGGAATCCAGGCATGAAGACCCGAATCTTCCCCCGGTTCTTGGCGATGTCGAACGCCTTGAGCGGGTGCTCAACAACCTGATCGGCAATGCCTTGAAATATACCCGTGCCGAGGGAACGGTGACGGTCACCACCTGGCAGGAAGACGGCCAGGTGTTCGTCGCCGTCGATGACCAGGGGCCGGGCATCCCTGCCGACCAGCGGGGCCGTGTATTTGATCGCTTCGTGCAGCTTGGTGAAAATCGCAGGGGCACGCGCGGCTTCGGGCTGGGACTGGCCTACTGTAGATCGGCGATCCAGGCGCATGGCGGGCACATTAGAGTTGAAGATGCGCCTTACGGCGAAGGATCGCGGTTTGTTTTTTCGCTGCCGGTTAGCGAGAAACACCGTTGAACGGGATTGAATCGATTCGTTTTGACAGCCGTGTGGGATACGCTATAATACCCGCATTCCGCCGAGGTAGCTCAGTTGGTAGAGCATTTGACTGAAAATCAAAGGGTCCCCAGTTCAAGTCTGGGCCTCGGCATCGACCGGTCGCAGGAGAACCCTGCGGCCTTTTTGTATCATCGCGGAGGATGCAATGACCACCAATGAGCCTTCACCTTTCAGCGGGCCGCCCGTCGAAGGTCTCCCCGACTCCGGCATGCTGACCGAAATGGCCTCGCTGCTGTTCGACCATATCGAAGGGCAGCTTGCCCGCGCCGATAACAAAGCCCAGTTGATCCTCGCTGCCGATACGCTCCTCGCCGCCGCGCTGACGCTCTCCGGGGGCGGCATCGGGAAAATGTTCAACGCCGGTATGACGGCTGGCGAGGTCGTCTCCAACTCGGTCAGCGTGCTGCTCTTTCTCTCGCTGATCGTCTCGATCTTCTTCGCGATCCTCGCCTCGAAGCCGATCCTCAAAACGCCCAGCCAGGAGCGCAACCTGTTCTTCTTCGGGCATATTACCGACTGCAAACCGGACGAGTTCGCCGCCCAATTCCTGAACCAATCCGAAGATGACATCCGGGAGGCGCTGCTTGGACAGGTCTATACCAAGAGCCTGATCGCCAGTTATAAGTTCAAAAGGGTAGGCCGCAGCACCAACTTCCTGATCATCGCCCTGGCGCTGTGGGCGATCTCCCAGGTCATGCTGTTGACAATTCCCTGATCGCGCTTCCTTACAGGTGGGCGGCCTGCTGCCTGACCAGAAAGGCAAAGACTCCCACGGCCACGCCGACGATCACCGAGCCAAACAGCCCACCGATCAACAGCGGTGGTACACCCTGCTTCTGTGTTTCTGGCTCATTCTCCTGCACAGGCATTTCGGCCAGTGTTGGGGCTGATGATAGGATCGGCGCAGCGCTCGCAGCCGGTGTCGCCGTCGCCATCTGGATGGTCGGAGCCGGGGTGGGGGTCGGCGTTGGTGTCAGGGTTGGATCGCCCTCGCGGATCAGCAGTTGATCGCCTGGCATGGTGTGTTTAAACCGGCGAGGCTTGGTACATCACACTATACCAACCTCGCGATATAAACTCAACTGGTGCAGGTAAAGAGGGAAAAACGAAATTTAGCTGGGGCCTTCTGTGAACTCCCGCAGCGTCGAAACATCATAGCGGCCCGCCAGCTTGCGCAGCCAGATTTCCGCCGCGTCGACGAAGGTCCGTAGCCCCGACCCGAACACGGTGATCGTCGAGAGGTCGTGATTGACCAGCGTCACCGGGATCGACCCGATCCCCAGCCCGGCGGCGGTCAGCAGGTAGGCGATCTCCACGTCGAAGGCGAACCGGTCGGTCGTCACCAGCGGGAACAGGCGCTCGGCCAGTTCGCCGCTGAAGCCTTTCAGCCCGCACTGCGTATCCAGGTCGTAGCGCCCGATGATCAGCCCGGCATAGGTCGAAAACACTTTGCTCCCGATCTTCCGTTTGAGCGGGAGGTCGGTTTCGCTCGCCGAGTCGGAGAGTTTGCGGTTGCCGAACACCGCCCGGTGCGGCCCGGCGAGAAGCCGTTCATAGCAGCGTTTCAAGTCGTTCAACTGGTACGGCAGGTCGATGTCGGTGAAAACGCGGATGCGACCCTGTGCCTGCACCATCCCCTCGACCACAGCCCGGCCCTTCCCCCGGTTTGGCACCTGGTGGATCACCCGGTAGCGTTCACCCTCGCAGCGATCCAGGATCGCCGGGGTGTCGTCGGTGCTGCCGTCGTCGACGACGACGATCTCCCAGTCGACACCCAGCGAGTCGAGATAGGCTTGCAGGTCGTTGAGTGACCGCTCGACAAAGGGCGCGGCGTTGTGACAGGGCAGTATGACCGAGAGATCGCGTTCGGGCATCAGGTTAAATCCTATTTCCCGTAGCTCAGGCCGACCACAACCACACCGGCCAGCACGATGGCGATTCCCAGCCAGCGCAGCGGCGTGATCGTCTCGTTGAAAAACAACGTCCCGGAGATTGGGATCAGCACGTAGCTCAACGCCAGCACCGGGTAGGCGACGTTCAACTCGACGCGGGAGAGCACCACCAGCCACGCAGCGAAGCCCATCACGTAGACCACCCCGGCGGCGTAGAACAGCGGCTGCTTGAGCATGGCTAAGACGATGGCCGTCAGATCGGCGATGGCAAACGAATCGACCGCGCCGACGCTGCTCATCACCGCCTTTAATAGAGTCTGCCCCACGACGGCGATCAACGCCGCGATGATCGCCAGAAAAATATTGAATGCCAAATTTCGATCTCCCCGCATATCAATCGTATGAACACGCATAGACCGTGCTCGTCTCGAACCATTTACCTTCGACGCTGCCGACCGCCGTACACCGCTCCTCGACGTATTCGCCAAGATACTCCCGCGCCGCCTCGCTCACGTCCTGGCAGGCCAGCGCGTTGTCGAGTATGACGTAATCGGGCCGGAGGGCGTCCATGTCGGCGCGTAGATTTTCGCGGTCGCCGGGCAGTTCGTGGCGAATGTACTGTGCCATGTTCAGCGTGATCGACGCGACCATGTCCTGATCGTACAGCCCGTACCACCACAATTCGTCGGCCATCACGCGGCTGTTTGAGTCCATCATTTCGCGCATCTCGCCGACCATCCCCGCGTAGTCGACCGTTCGGAACTTCGCCGCGAGGTATACGTCACCGGCAGCCAGCACGATCAGCATCAGGCTCAACAAACCGGGCGCAAGCCATCGCCTGACAGGGTCGGCCAGCCGCTTGATGATACCCCCGGCATCGTCCGCCAACCAAAAAATCGCCGCCGCTCCCAGGATCGCCAGCGCCGGATGCCACAGCAGCGCGTAATACGACGGCTTGAAGACATTCACCCAGCTAAACGACAGCAGCGACACGGCAAAGAAGCCCACGAGGTAGAGCGCGTTTCGTTTCTCTTTCCGCAGCGGTGCGCCGATCAACCCGAAGGCAAAGAACACCGCCGTGATGATCGCGAGCTTGCTCTGCCCCCTGACGAAGTTGTCCCACAGGAACACCCCCAGGTTCCGCGCATGGAACCACAGCGAGTGCTGCCAGAACTCCCGATCCTCCCCCAACGTCAGCGACCGGTACTGGTTGATCGCCAGTTTTGGGTCGGGGAAAAGGTGGGCGGTCAGGAAGTAGCTCGCGCCGAGCAACCCGCCCAGCACGAACATCCCGACCGCGCCCCAGCGTTTCTGCCGGAACCC
>DAOUES010000221.1:0-10037 GCA_034430335.1 Anaerolineae bacterium
GCCTATCCACAGCTTTTGCTGCGCTTCGGCTATGCGGAGCCGATGCCGTATTCGCTGCGCAGGCCGGTCGAGACGGTGCTGGCGTAAGGGAAAACGCTGGTCAGATCAGGGTGTTTGACAAAACGAACCATATCGAACAGGGCCAACCTGATCGCCCCCAAGCCTGGGGGAGATGGCTCCGTAGGAGCCAGCGGGGGTTGATCTTTGCCCACAAATCAGGTCGCACTTATTACCGGATTATCTCTTGGCTCATGTGTAGAAAGAGTGAATCGTATATTGTTATGAACAGAACCCCCTCCGTCCGACCTTCAGTCGTCCACCTCCCCCTTCGCAAAGGGGAGGAAAACTCATTTTGAACATGAGCCAAACTCTTAAGGTTCATGAGGTTGGTTATCAATACCCCACCCCATGTGGGGTAAAGGTTACGACAAATCAGGTACAAATGTAAAGAATATTTTGGCGTGCCTAAAAACATGTTGAACAGGTGATCAAGACTGAACAGGTTGATCAATAATTACCGGATGAGCTATGGTATGTGTCGGAATGCGAGAGGAATATCAGAAATTGATCAACCTTTTGCACCCTTTTTATGGCTTATGCGTATCAGAATAAGGAACCTTTACTGCACTGGCCAGAATGCCCCCCAGCTTGCTGGGGGGACGAATGGCTGGAGCCGAAGGCTCCACAGGGCGAAGCCCTGGTGCAGTTGGCAAGCAACCCCGTACCTGTAAGGGGCAAAATCCCGTAAAGCCTCGCAGCTTGCTGCGGGGATAGGGATTTTGAGGGGTTGCCAATTTACTATAAAGAATTTCGACCTTGAGGAGAACACAGTAATGTTTGGAATGAGGGGAAAGAAACATAACGGTAACGGTAGAGCCAGCCAGGAAAACTACCCCATCATCGATCTGCGGGGAGTGAGCAAAAACTACCAGACCAGCGCCGGTGATTTCACCGCGCTCGACGGGATCGACCTGACGGTCGAACACGGCGAATTTGTCGCGGTGATCGGCAAGTCGGGCTGCGGAAAATCGACGCTGTTGAACATGATCACCGGCATCGACCACCCATCGGAGGGTGAAGTCTACGTCGGGGATACGGCGGTACACGAACTCAACGAGGGCGAGGTCGCCCGGTGGCGCGGGACGAACATCGGGATCGTCTTCCAGTTCTTCCAACTGCTGCCGACCCTGACGGTGATCGAGAACGTGATGCTGCCGATGGACTTCTGCAAGGTGATCCCGGCACGCGAGCGCGAGCAGCGGGCAATGGAACTGCTCGAGTTAGTCGGGATCGAAGAGGAAGCCTACAAGCTGCCGACGGCGCTTTCGGGCGGGCAGCAGCAGCGCGTGGCAATCGCCCGCTCGCTGGCGAACGACCCGCCGCTGATCGTCACCGACGAGCCGACCGGCAACCTTGACTCGCGGACGGCAGAGCGCATCTTCACGCTGTTCAAGAAGCTGGTATCCGAAGGCAAGACGATCATCATGGTGACCCATGACAACGACCTTTCCGACCGGGTCGACCGGGCGGTGATCCTCGCCGACGGGCAGGTGATCGACTACGGGTATGATCGCCGCGAAGAAGCGGTCGACTATGGCGAACTGGTCGCCGTGCCTGCATAATTAATCTATCCGAAATGCACTTCGTTCATTTCGGATAGATGTGACTGGATTTACAAAAGAGGTGGGCGGTGTTTTCACCCCCACCCCGGCCCTCCCCCTCAAGGTGGAGGGAGCATGACTATAAAATCGACGCCCAACCGGGCGCTTTATCATGTAACGGAAGAAAGAAATGATCATCAGTCCGCGCTGGCGGAAAGTAATCAATGACCTGTGGGATAACAAGGCCCGCACCGCGCTGGTGGTGCTGGCGATTGCGGTGGGCGTATTCGCCTTCGGCGGCGTGTTCATCTCACGAGACATCATGATCGAGAATATGAATGCCCAGTGGCGAACGACTTCGCCATCGAGCATTACGTTCTCGACAGACTATTTTGACGAAGACCTGGTACGGGCGGTGAGCGCCATGCGCAACGTCGAGGGGGCTGAGGGCCGGGCTTATCTGGGCCTCAAGCTGCTCGGCGATAAGCGCGACTACAACCTCGACATCTACGCGCTCGGCAATTACGAAGATATCAGTGTCGACAAGATATTCCCCGAAGAGGGTGAATGGCCGCCGGTGCGGCGCAGAATTTACCTGGAACGCCAGACGGCAGACTTCATCGGCGCCGAAGTGGGAGATATGATCACGGTCGAACTCCCTGACGGCGAGCAAAAAGAGATGGAACTGGGCGGGACGATCCACGACTACGACGCGATCCCCCCGGCGCTGTTCCCGTGGATGACCGGCTACGTGACGCTCGAAACGATGCGCTGGCTGGGGCAAAGCGGTGAATTCAGCGAGCTGCGGATCGCCACCGACCCGGCGATCACCGACATGGCCGAGATCGAGCAGATTTCGATTGACCTCAAGACGGCGCTGCAACATGACGGCTTCGGCGTGTGGTTTGTCGCCACCGAGGACCCCAGCAAACACTGGGGTGCGGACACGACGAACGGGATCACCACCGTGCTGGCCGGGATCGGTATCTTCTCATTGATCCTGAGCGGCTTCCTGGTGGTCAACACCATATCGGCGGTGCTGACCCAGCAGAAACGCCAGATCGGGATGATGAAGGCAGTCGGTGCCACAGGCGGGCAGGTCAGCGGTGTTTACTTTACGATGGTGGCTGCCTTCGGCATCCTGTCGCTGTTTGTCGCGCTGCCGGTCGGCATCGCCCTCGGCTATGGCATGACAAGAATGGTGTCCGACTACCTGAACTTTGACATCACCAATAATGGGTTCATCTCCTGGATCCTCAACGTGCCGGGCTGGGTGATCCTGACCCAGGTCGGCGCTTCGCTGATCGCGCCGCTGTTCGCGGCGATCCTGCCGGTGCTCCAGGGAACACGGGTGACGGTTCGCGAAGCAGTGAGCGACTACGGCATCACAAACACCGGCAAGAAACGCGGGCTGATCGACCGGCTGGTCACCCGCGTGCGGGGGATGTCACGCCCGGTGCTGCTCTCCATTCGCAACACCTTCCGGCGAAAAGGCCGCCTGCTGCTGACACTGACCACGCTGACCATGGCGGGGGCGATCTTCATCTCGGTGATCAACGTCCGCACTTCGATGGTGGAAGAGATCAACCTGATCATCAGGCTGTTCCAGTTCGATATCCAGGCCAGCCTCGACAACGGCTACCAGACGCGCACGGTCATCCGGGAAGCGATGACTGTCGAAGGCATGACGAGCGCCGAAGCGTGGACGGCAGCCAATGTAGAGATTACGCGGGAGGACGGCACGGAGGGATCGACCTTCACCCTGTTCGGGGCACCGCCCGATTCGCCGATCATCGACGCCGAGGTAATCGAAGGCCGCTGGTTGGAACCGGGCGATAAAAACGCCGTAGTTCTGAGCGCCAACATCCTCGACAACGATCCGGGAGTGGGTGTGGGCAGCGAAGTGGTCATGAAGATCAACGGCGTACGCCGCCGCTGGGTGATCGTGGGGCTGCTCAGTTCGTTCGGCGACGAATATTTCGCCTATGCGCCTTACGACTACCTGAGCCAGGTGCAGGGGATTCCCGGCATGGCTTACGTCGTATTTGCGAGCACCGAACAGCACGACGGGGCTTTCCAGTCGAACGTGGCGTTCAACCTCGAAGAGCACCTTAAAGATCGCGGGATCGGGGTCAGCCAGGTGATGACCGGCGACGAGATGATCAAGTCGAGCGTCGGGCAGATCGACTTCCTGGTGCTGTTCCTGCTGATGCTCGCCAGCCTGATCGCCGTCGTCGGCGGGCTGGGACTGGCGGGGACGATGAGCCTGAACGTGCTGGAACGCACCCGTGAGATCGGCGTGATGCGATCGATCGGGGCGGGCAACCCCAGCCTGCGGAAGATCGTCGTCACCGAGGGCATTTTGATCGGCCTGATCAGTTGGGCGCTGGCGATTGTGCTCGCCATCCCTTTGACAGTCCTATCAGTTCACTTTCTGGGCATCGCGATCATGGGCCGCCCGGCGCTGTTCGCCTATTCACCGGCTGGGGTGATTAGCTGGTTCGTTATTGTTACTATCATATCAACGGTTGCCAGCCTGATGCCCGCGCGGAGAGCCGCCCGGACGAGCGTCAGGGAGGCGCTGGCGTATGAGTAACGATATGCCCTTTCGCGCGTTGCGCCCCCTTCGACGGGGTTACGGTCGGCCAGGCGACGTTCTGTGTCGCCCACTTCCCCACCCCCTTCGGCGCTGCGCGCCACTTCCCCCTTTCAGGGGGCAGGTGGGGCACGAAGCGTATGCAGCGGCTCCGCCAACCCAATCGCCCCCCAGCGGGGGGCGATGGCGAACCTCTGGTTCGTTATCGGGGGGTGGACGTTTTGACGACGTCAAAACTCCCAATAATCAACCGCAAGGTTGATTAACGATGGGGCGACCGCAGGTCGGCCAGAGGGGGACGGCCTTTGTCCCTCAAAATAGGGAATATTAACCTGAAATTGAAACTTGCGTGCAGTAAGATGGAGAACATAAGATGCGACAAAAAACCTGGAAATTGATCGTGATCAGCGCCCTGATTGTGCTGGCACTGATCGTCAGCGGGTGTGACCAGCTTGGGATTGGCGGGACCGAAGAACCAACCCCGGATGCGTCCGCCGAAATGGTGAACGTGAACCCGGTTGTCAACGCCACCGGGGAGGTCGTTCCGGAACTGTGGACGGTCCTCAGCTTTTCCGACAGCGGCACACTCGTCGAGTTGAACATCGAAGAAGGCGACAGCGTGCAGGCGGGCGACGTGATCGCCCGGCTGGACGACGCCGAACTACAGGCGGCGCTCGACGAAGCCGAGGCCAACCTGGTCGCTGCCGAGGCCGGACTGTCAAGGGCACAGGCCGGGCCGACCGAGGAAGAGATCGAAGCGGCGCGGCAGGCCGTCGGCGCAGCCAGCGCGCGCGTGGCCGCCGCCGCCGCACGGCGCGACGCCTTATATAACGAGGTAACGCCGCAGGAGGTCACCGCTGCCGAACAGCGGGTAAGAGACGCGGCAAACTACCTGATCCAATCGCAGGGGCAGTTGAACGATATCGAGCAGTTCGACCCGGCCTGGTGCGTCAACTATGACAAGGAACTGGGCCAGGAATGCCCCTACGGTTTCTGGCCTGCCTACCAGCAGCGGGTAGACGTGGCCGAACTGGACCTGGCGGCGGCGCAGGCTTACCTCGCAACGCTTCAGGATGGGCCTGAACAGACCCGCGTGGATGTCGAGAATGCACGGATTTACGCTGCCTCGACCGGCGTGATGGTCGCCCAGGCACAGTTGGACCTGCTGCTGGCCCAGCCCTTCCCCGAAGAGATCATGGTCGCGGAAGCGAAAGTCGAGCAGGCCCAGGCGGGGATCGCCTCCGTACAGGCGAAGATCGACAAACTGACGCTGACCGCCCCCTTCTCCGGCACGGTGACCGATGTCCCGGTCAATGCCGACGAGTTCGTCAATGCCGGGCAGGTAATCGCCAAGATCGGCGACCTGGAAGGCTTGCAGGTCGAGACGACCGACCTGAGCGAGATCGACGTGGCCCGGATCGCGGTCGGCAGCACGGCCAATGTCGAATTCGACGCGCTGCCCGAAGAAGGCACGACCGGCGTCGTGACGCGCATCAATCCGAAAGCCGACGAGGGCGCGGGGGTCAACTACACGGTCATCATCGAACTGGACAACCTGCCCGAAAACCTCCGCTGGGGGATGACGGCCTTCGTCGACATCGACGTTGTAGAATAGAAAGATGGAAAGTGAGGGTGCCATGAAAAACCGGAACAGTATTTGGAAAGTCATCGGGTTGATCGGGCTGGTAGTGGTATCGCTGGGCATCCTGGCGGGCTGCGGGCAGGAATCTGCCCCCACCGCCGAGGAAACCCAGGCAGCAGCGGCGGCAGCCGCCGCGGATACGGCGCTGGTGAGCGCCACCGGCAAGGTTTCACCCGTTCAAGAAGCAACGTTGAGCTTTATGAGCAGCGGCACGGTGGTCGACCTGCCGGTTGCCATCGGCGACGTGGTCAGCGAAGGCGACCTGATCGCCAGCCTCGACACGTCGGTGCTCGACGCGCAGATCGCCGAAGCAGAAGCGGCGGTGGAAGTCGCCAAAGTGGAGCTTGAGCGAGTCGCCACGCCGCCGCACGACGAAGAGATCGCCGAGGCCGAGGCGCGGGTCGCCGCTGCCCAATCCGATACGAGCGTCGCCTACGCGCAGCAGCAAAACCTGAACGCGCCTCCCGAAGAATACCAGGTGCTCGAGGCGCAGCTCAACGTAATGGTCGACGAGCAGGGCCTCGAACAATCGACCCGCACCCTGGGCTTCGTGGTCGAATCGCAGGAGCACCAGGACGATTTCGAATGGTACGAAGTGGCGTCAACCTACAACATGCGTGACGATGCCGAGCGCGCCCTGGAAGCGTCGCAGTCGGCGCTGGCCGAGTCAATGCAGCGGCTCGAAGACCTGACCAACGGCCCGATCCCCGAAGACGAACGGGCGGCGCAGGCCGAGGTCTGGGCGGGATCGGCGGATACGGCGTCGGCGCAGGCCAACCTTGCAAACATAGAAGCCGGAACGCGCGAAGAAGACATCGCGATAGCCGAAGCCGCCATCGCGCAGGCCGAGGCAGCAGTCGAATCGGCGAAAGTGACGCGCGACCGCATGCGGATCGCCGCCCCGTTCGACGGCGTGATCGTCGAAGTGCCGATCCAGCCGAACCAGTTCGTCGGCCCCGGCGAACCGGTGGTGCTGATCGCCGACCTTGCCAACCTGGTGGTCGAAACGACCGACCTGAACGAGATCGACGCGGCGCAGGTTGCCATCGGCGACGTGGCGGAGGTCAGCTTCGACGCGCTGCCCGACATCGTCAAGGGGACGGTGACGAAGATTTCGCCGATGGCGGAAGAGGGCGCGGGCGTCAACTACACGGTGACGCTGGAACTGTCGGAGCAGCCGGACAACCTGCTGTGGGGAATGACGGCCTTCGTGGATTTCTACGAGTAGGCCGTCGATCAGATAGAGACTGTTCGCAAGTCAGGGCGGGCCTGGAGACAGGCCCGTTTTTTGTGCGGGGGAATGCCTGGGGCTGAAGCCGCCGGGCTAAAATCGATATGTCGACCTCTGGTCGACCCCGGAGGGCGACCACGAGGCAAAGTACAATTTTAGCGCCGGGATGGTGATTCTGTGATGTGTTTTTGACGGCGGAACACGCTTCCGGTACAATATCGCATCACGATATCGGGGCACGATATCGCGCGCCGATAGCTAGCGCCGGTGAAAGGTTGTTTGTCTCATGCTGCGTGAACTCATATTGGGATTCATCAAGCTGCACATCCTGTACCATGCCGGTCAGGAGCCGGTCTATGGCTCATGGCTGATCGAAGAACTTGCCCGGCATGGCTATCAACTCAGCCCGGGGACGCTGTATCCCACCCTCCGCAGTCTGGAGAAAGAAGGGTACCTGAAACGAGATGAACAGGTCGTGAAAGGGCGCGTTCGGAAGTATTACAGCCTTACCCCGAAAGGTTCGGAAGCACTCGACCAGGCCCGTGAAAAGGCGCTCGAACTCGTTGCCGAGATCACCGAACATGACAAATAGTCAGGCAACAGGAGGCGATGTTTTCACCCCCATCCCAGCCCTCCCCCTCAAGGGGGAGGGTGCGGATTATTGGCGTGATTGAGGCCGAAAATGATTGCCTTGTTTATTTCTGAGGGTTCAAAAAAACAGGCTAAAAACGATATGTTGACCCCGGAGGGCGACCACGAGGGTCGCCCCTACGAGATGGAGGCGGAAAGGCGAACCATCAGAGAAAGTGATGAAGGATCAGGTTTACAAAACACCACAGCGAGAGGTAAGGGATGACAGGAAAAAATTCGGCTTCCAATAGAACCCGCCTGCTGACGGCAGGCAGCGCCATCGTATTTGTCGTTTTGATGGGAGTGACCAGTCTCTTTTCGGACATGACCTATGAAGCCGGTCGCAGCCTGTCCGGTCAATTTTTACAGCTTCTCGGCGCAAGTGCGTTTGCTGTCGGTACGGCTGCCGGGGCCGGGGAACTGCTGGGGTACGGCCTGCGGCTGGCTACGGGGTATCTCGCCGACCGCACGGGCCGGTACTGGCTGCTGACTATCGGCGGGTACGCCGTGAACCTGCTGGCCCTCCCCTTCCTTGCTTTCGTCGGGCGGTGGGAGATCGCCATCGCGCTGTTATTTATTGAACGGATCGGCAAGGCGATCCGCGTCCCGGCGCGTGACGCCATGCTGTCCCACGCAACAACCGAGATGGGAAGGGGCTGGGGATTCGGATTACACGAGGCGATGGATCAGATCGGGGCGGTGCTTGGCCCCCTGCTGGTGGCCCTGGTGCTCTATTTGAAGGAAAGCCGGGACGGGAGTATCGCTGCTTACCAGACGAGTTTTGCCATCCTTTTCATCCCGGCCAGCATCGCGCTGATCGTGCTGATCACCGCGCGGTTCCTGTTCCCACGCCCGGAAGACCTCGAAAGCAAAACCCCCACCGTAGGAACCAGGGGATACAGCCGCAGCTACTGGTGGTACCTGGCAGCGACAAGCCTGGTAGCGATCGGGTTCGCCGACTTCCCCCTGATGGCCTATCACTTCAAAGCGATCAACCTGACCTCAGACTACTGGATGCCGACGTTTTACGCGCTGGCGATGGCCTTCGACGCGGTTTCGGCGCTGGTGTTCGGTCGCCTGTTCGACCGGCGAGGTTTACGGGTTGTGGCCGCCGCTTTCGGTGCTGCGGCCCTGTTTGCGCCGCTCGTGTTCCTGGGAAATCTGCCCCTGGCGCTGGCGGGCCTGGGGCTGTGGGGGATCGGCATGGGGGTGCAGGAATCGGTCATGCGGGCGGCGGTTGCCGGTATGGTGCCCGCAGACAAACGGGCAACGGCCTATGGGTTGTTCCATACGGGATTCGGCATCTCCTGGTTTCTGGGCAGCGCATTGATGGGCTATCTCTATGACCAATCGGTCATGGCCCTGGTGATTTTCTCCGTCGCTGCTCAACTGATCGCGATACCGCTGCTGCTCGTGGCGAGTCGCAAACAAATGGAAACGCAGCACGAATAAGGCGCTTACTCGATATAGCCCAGGTCTTTGAGGCGGTTGAGGATGATCCCCTGTTCTTCACGCGAGAGGCTTTCAATCGGGGGGATGGTATCGAGGGAATTGGGCTTGCCCCAGGCGATCCGATCCCACAGGCGCTCGTGGGCGAAGTAGATGAACACCTGCAAGACGGTGTAGATGATCGTGATCTGCGAGGTTTCTTCCCAGTTTCCGGTGATGGTGAACGAGATCGTACCGAGGACGATCAGGGCGACAATGCGCCATGAGATCGCCTTGACGAATGACCGTCTTTTACTGTCGCGGGGATGCAGCATTTATGTCGTATCCATTCCTCTGGCGGACGGGACGATAAGCCTACCTCACGAATAGAATAAATACAAACATTTTTTATCCGCGAATTACGCAGATTACGCTAATTATTGGTCTTCTTGAGCAGGTTGGGTTACAGGCTTGGGTCGATTGAATCGGCGGAGGAAAGAGATCATCCACAGATGACACAGATGGCACGGATTTGTGTCTTCGGGAGCCTGTCGTTGTGGTGACTTGAATCGATCAGGGCAGCGGACGCCGGGATTCAGTCCGCGAATTACGCCAATTACGCCAGACAAAAGGCACCCGCGAAGGGTGCCCCGAACGACGACCCGGCTGCCAGATCTCTCACTCTGTCGGGTTTTCTGCTTTCTGAAGAAGCCCCAGCACCCACATCGAGAGGAACCTGCCGGAGTAGATTCTGTTCAGCGCGTCCTCGAAGCGGATCATGGGGCGGGCATAGCGGGCAACCAGCCTGACCGGAATGCGAAAGATCATCGCCTGGCTGACGAGCATATAGGCCGGGCCGCCCCCGTAGATGATATCGACGGGGTTCAACGCGCCCCCGGCACCGGCCAG
>DAOUES010000222.1:0-4054 GCA_034430335.1 Anaerolineae bacterium
TAACGGTCCCATTTCCGCTCCCTCTCCCTTCCAGGGGGAGGGCTGGGGAGGGGGTCAAAGCATCACCTTCTTTTTGCCTTGCTGCTTTCTAGACCGTCAATGCCGGGCGATATTGCCTTCCGTTAAATATGTCAGATACGGCTCCGGGCAGCATCTGACCGCCCGCACCCTGTCCAGGTCGGTTTCGTTGATTGGCCGATCCCGCAGCAGGGGCGAATTTCTCACCATACCCTGTCGGCCACTAATCGATTGTTTTCGCTGCTGTTCTTCGCGAACGCCTACACTATAAAGTCGCCTCGTACGGGCACAGTGCTGCCATGCCCCCAATCCTATCGTACGGGTGCAGCGTGCTGCGCCCGCCCACGCTACCATTTCGATATATTCTTTGACAACACATCCGCCGGTAGGGGTGCCCCTTGTGGGTGCCCCCCACTCGACTAATTCAACCGATTCTCGTTAATCACACCCATCCCGTACGGGCGCAGCATGTTTCGCTTGCAGCGAAACTGCCAGGCAATTGAAAAGGCAATGTTTTTTATTGCCAGTTGCCGCAGCCGGAAGCCCAGTTGCCAGCGTGCTGCGCCCGCCCCCGCTCTTAACCACCCACCGATCTTAGCCCGGCGGCTTCAGCCCCGGGCCTGGCAGCCCAAAACTCACAATTCGTGCCCCACCTGCCTCATATCTGCCCCCTGAAAGAGGGAAGTGGACGACCGAAGGTCGGACGAAGGGGGTGATCGCCCCCAGGTTGGGGGAGATGTCGCGGAGCGACAGAGGGGGCCGATTATCGATACGCCTCCGGCACATACGCCCCTAAAACCACCTCGGCGAACACCGGCTCGAACCGCGTGAACCGCTGAATTCCATCCACCACCGGGATCGACGGCCACCCCTCCCCGATCAGCGGGCGCGCATACTTCACAAACTCGTCGGTCACGTCCACCCGTGACTCCGCGATCCACGCCCCCGGCAGCGACCGCTCCGAGTTTGCCACCAGGTCGAGCGGCACTTTGTCATACCGCACCTGGTAGATGTCCCCCGCTTCCCGCAGAATCGTCGACATATACCCGGAGCCGTCTTCGGCGGCGATCTGCGCCGCCTTCTGCCCGACTCGATACGCTTCTTCCAGGTCGACCGTCGAGGCATAGATCACGCTGTGCCGCTGATCCGTCCCCACGACATTCGCCCGCGCTTTTCCTGTCGCCGCTAATCCCATCTCGTTCAGCCGGTTGACCACCATCTGGGCCACCGTCATCTTGCTCGACGAGAACATCGTATGCCCGAACAGGTCCTTCGCCTCGCCGATCTCGCCCACGTCGAACCCTTCGCTGACCACCACCATCGCCCGCCCACGTGCTTTCAGCAGGTCGTTCACCCGGTCGGCCAGTTCCTCCATCGTGATCCCGGATTCCTTCATCACGATCAGCATCGGCATTTCCCGCTTCGGGTCGGCCAGCCGCGCCGCCGCCGGGATGAACCCGATCTTCCGGCCCATCGCCTGGAGCACCAGCACCGAGTCCGCCGGGCACGATCCCGCGTTCTCTTCGTTCGCGTTCTGAACGTTCAGCGCCCAGTATCGCGCCACGCTCCCATAGCCCGGTGTATGGTCGATCAGCTTGAACGCGCTGTCGCCCACGTCATTGTCGATGGTTTTCGGTACCCCGGTCGCCGCCAGGTCAAGCCCGCGCTCATGGGCCAACTGCGCGACCTTGTTCGCAGTGTCCATCGAGTCATTCCCACCGTTGTACAGGAAATACCCCACGTCGTGGGCCTTGCACACTTCGATCACCCGCTCGAAGTCTTCTTGCTGGTGCGCCTTGAGCTTGTACCGGCACGTCCCGATTGCCCCCGCAGCCGGGGTCACGCTCAACAGCGCGATCTCCTCGTCTGCCTGCGCCGAGAGGTTCAGCAGTTCCTCTTTCAACACGCCCTCGATCCCGTGATACCCGGCGTATATCGTCCCGAATGTATCCGGGTATGCCCGGCACCCGTCGATCACCCCGCGCAGTGAGGCATTGATCACCGGCGTCGGCCCGCCGCTCTGCGCCACGATTACATTCTTTGCTCTACTCACGATCTATCTATCTCCCACTTTCTTATTCTTCTAACTCTCGGTCACCCTGTTCGATCTGGTGTCGTAGGGGCGGGGCTTGCCCCCGCCCTCCCCGGTCGACCACAGGTCGATATATCGTTTGTAGCCTGGGGATTATGCAGCTTGACAAAATAACCTGGTAAACAAACCGCATCAAACAAAGCCAACCCTGATCGCCCCCATTCTGCCCCCACCTGCCCCCCTGGGGGAAGTGGCCGACCGCAGGTCGGTCGAAGGGGGTTGATCGCCCCCACCTGCCCCCCTGGGGGAAGTGGCCGACCGCAGGTCGGTCGAAGGGGGTTGATCGCCCTCACCTGCCCCCCTGGGGGAAGTGGCCGACCACAGGTCGGTCGAAGGGGGTTGATCGCCCCCAGGTTTGGGGGAGATGTCGCGCAGCGACAGAGGGGGGCGTTTTACCGGACTAAATTCTTAAGATTCATTATCCCCAGGAATCCCTTTTCCCTTGTCTTTCCTTTGCGTTCTTTGCGCCCTTTGCGGTTAATCCTTATTATCACTAATCGTCTGGGCTAACGTTTATATCCACCCACTCTGTATGGAACGACCCCTCTTTGTCCACCCGCCGGTACGTGTGCGCCCCGAAATAATCCCGCTGCGCCTGCGTCAGGTTCGCAGGCAGCCTCGCGCTTCGATACGCATCGAAGTACGCCAGCGCCGAACTGAACGCCAGCGCCGGGATGCCGCTCGCCGCTGCCCACATGACCCCCTTCCGCAGCGCTCCCTGACGCTCCTCGACCGCCTTCCCGAATTCCGAATCCATCAGCAGATTACTGAGATCGGGCTTCCGGTCGAACGCCGCCTTGATGTCGTTCAGGAACCGCGCCCGGATGATGCACCCGCCCCGCCATATCTTTGCGATCTCCCCCGGCTTCAGGTCGTAGCCGTATTCTTCGCTCGCCGCTCTCATCAGCGCGAACCCCTGCGCATACGAGCAGATTTTCGCCGCGTAGAGCGCATCCCCCATCGCCGCGATCATCTCGTCCCGGTCAGCCGTAATGGTCGAGTCCGGCCCTTTCAGCACCTTCGACGCGGTAACTCGCTCATCCTTGTACGCCGAGATGATCCGCGCCTCGACCGCCGCGTTGATTGTCGGGGTCGGTGCCCCCAGGTCGAGCGCATTTTGCGATGTCCATTTCCCGGTGCCCTTTTGTTTCGCCTCGTCGAGTATCACGTCGACCAGCGGCTTACCGGTGATGTCGTCCACGCGGGCAAAGATGTCCCGTGAAATTTCGATCAGGTACGATTCGAGTTCGCCCGCGTTCCAATCCGCGAACACCCGATGCAGTTCCGCCGCGCTCAACCCGGCTCCCCGGTGCAGGATGTCGTAAGTCTCGGCGATCAACTGCATATCCCCGTATTCGATCCCGTTGTGTACCATCTTGACGTAATGGCCCGCCCCGCGTGGCCCGATATGCGTCACGCACGGTTCGCCGTCGACCTTCGCCGCAATCGCCTCGAAGATCGGCCTGACCAGCGCCCACGCTTCGTCCTGTCCGCCCGGCATGATCGACGGTCCCCACAGGGCACCGTATTCCCCGCCGCTCACCCCCGTCCCGATGTAAACGATCCCCCTCGCTTCCAGGTCGGCGGCCCGGCGTTCCGTGTCGGTAAAATGCGTATTCCCCCCGTCGATCAGCAGGTCGCCCGCATCCAGGTGCGGCTTCAGGCTGTCGATCACCGCGTCGACCGGTTTCCCGGCTGGCACCATCATCATGATCCGCCGGGGCGTCTCCAATGCCTCGACGAACGCTTCGAGCGTCGCGCACGCCACCAGTTTTTTATCGGCCCGATCTTTTGTGAAGTTTTTGACCTTCTCCTCGTCGAGATCGTACCCCGCCACCCGGCAGCCGTTCCGCTCGATGTTCAGGGCCAGCATCTGCCCCATCACACCTAATCCAACCAATCCAAAGTTTGCTCTCTCCATTGACCGTTTCCTTACTATCTATT
>DAOUES010000223.1:0-2339 GCA_034430335.1 Anaerolineae bacterium
GAAAAAGACGCACAATCCCGGCAGCAGGCTCCGGCTGCGCGGGTTGGGATTGAGAATCAGGTAGATGACAGCCAGCAGCAGGAAGCCCATCAGCAGGCTGATCAGGACGACGCCCAGCGGGGAGAACTCGACCAGGGAAATGCCTTCGGGCGACAGACCGGCCCGCTCGATCACCCGGCCCGTCGCAATCGCCCACACGCTGATCAGCCAGATCAGCCCGACGGCGATATAGGTATAGCGCACCCGCTGCCGGACGATGCCGCTGAATTCGGCGGAAAAAATGAACAGGAAGATGCTCTGTGCGCCGGTGGCGGCTGCCGAGAGCATGATCCAGGGTTCGGGGTCGATGCCCAGCAGCCCGGTCAGGCGGTAGACCATCAGGGCGGCGGCGTTGACGATGATCCCGACCAGGAAAAGGGCCATCATGACGTTGACGGTTCGGCGGCTGTGAAGCAGGACCAATAACAGGACGGCCAGACTGACGACGAGGGTGATGAAATTGAATGTCAGCGCGATCTGGCTGAAAACCGGGAGACTCATCAAGGGTCCTTTCGGGTAATCTTACCATCCATGATAGGCGGATTTGCCCTGAAAGCAAGAGCCGGGCACCGGCGGGCGTATTCACATATGGGGGCAGTCAAATCTCTATCCCGGGGCTGAAGCCGCCAAGCTCAAGTGGGGATCAGGCAGCCGGGGGGGATTGGCCGAACGCGATGCGCCCCCAACTATGAATGCACCCCCGGGATGGAGCGTTGTATGATGGACGGTCGATTCGTGATAAGATAATCTTACAGGTATCAGCCAGGCAGAAGTGCATCAGCGAAGTATCAATGACCGATCAACCGGCCCCACTGGACAACCGTATCCAACAGTACCTCGAAGCCGCCGAGCGGATCGCACAGGGCGATTATGCCGTCGAACTGCCTGTCGCGCCCAACGACGAGATCGGGCAGCTTGGCCTCAAGATTCTCGATTTTGCCTGGGACCTGGAGCGGCGCACCCGCAAAGAGCAGGTGCTCGCCGATCTCATGGCGAGCATCAACGACGGCCTGCTGCTTACCGACATCCTGGAAAAAATCTACGAGAGCTTCAAGGGGATCATCCCTTACAACCGGATCAGCCTGTCGTTGATCGAAGAGGACGGGGGCATCAGGGCATATTGGGCCAAAACCGACCGCCCGGTGATGAAACTGGAGGCCGGGTACACAGCCTCGCTGGAAGACAGCACGCTGCAAACAATCATCGAAACCGGGCAGCCGCGCATCCTCAACGACCTGGAAGCCTATCTCAAACAAAAACCTGATTCGGAATCGACCCGGTTGATCGTCGACGAAGGGATGAGATCGTCGCTCACCTGCCCGCTGATCGTCAGCGGTGAACCGGTCGGCTTCATCTTCTTCTCCAGCGCCAGGCCGAATACCTACACCGACGACCACGTCGATACATTCGTCAGGATCGCGTCCAAACTGTCGGTGATCGTCGAGAAAGGCCGCCTGACCTCCGAACTGGCCGCCCAGAAAGAAGCGGTCGAGCGCCAGAACGAGGAACTGGCAAAGCTCAACGAGTTGAAGAACACCTTCCTGGGGATCGCCGTCCATGACCTGCGCAACCCGCTCTCGACCATCCTGCTGGCCTCCGACTTGCTGGTCGGCGACATCTTCGAAGTCAATGAGGACGAGCAGAAAATGCTGCTGGACGACATCCAGCAGCAGACGAACTACATGCTGAAGCTGATCGACGACCTGCTGGACGTGACCATGATCGAGGCGGGGAAGCTCGACCTCGATCTCGAACCGCTCGACCTGCCGGATTTCCTGATGAACGCCGTCAAACGCCATGCCGGGCTGGCGGCGATCAAGGATATCGACATAACGTACCAGCCGTGCGCCCCGGCAGACCTTCGCGCCGATTCTCGGCGGCTGCGGCAGGTGGTCGACAACCTGCTGTCCAACGCGGTGAAGTATTCGCCGCCGGGGAGCCGGATCACCATCCATTCGCGGATGGATGATGGGATGTACTGGATCGGCGTGACCGACGAAGGGCCGGGGATCAAGGCCGAGGAGTCGCACCAGTTGTTCGAGTATTTCAGCCGGTTGTCCTCACAGCCAACCGGCGGGGAGAAGAGCACCGGGCTGGGGCTGGCGATCAGCCGCCGGGTAGTCGAAGCGCACGGCGGCCAGATCGGGTTCGAGTCGGAGACCGGGAAGGGGAGCACCTTCTGGTTCACCCTGCCGCTCGACCACTAGGGCCTGTTATGCACTTTTTCGCCCTCACCCTAAATCCCTCTCCCTCATGGAGAGGGACTTGCCGCCTGTTCTCCATGAGGGAGAAGGGCCGGG
>DAOUES010000224.1:0-1787 GCA_034430335.1 Anaerolineae bacterium
CTCGCCTTCCAGCGATTCTTCATCGAGGGGATCGCCTCGACGGGGATTCGGGGGTAGAGAACGGACGATGTCTAGCAGGTAACAGCCTATTCGGGTGACGCCTGCTTAGAGGTCTACAGAATATCAGGACTAACACAGGAAAAAGGATTCATACCTGACGGGTCAACCAATCGCGTCAGCCCGGCGAGCATCGGGAGCACATGATCAACCCAATTGGCGACAACAACCTACAGACCCGCGCCGACCTCCAGAAAGCAGTGGTTGACCTGTTCCTGCCGCTGAAGCCGTATTTCAGCCAGGGCGGGGCACGCGTCCGGCTGGGTGTCACTGGGGCGATCTTCGACGATCACGCCGCCGCGCTGGAGGGCTTCGCCCGCCCTCTATGGGGGTTGGTGCCGCTCGCCGCCGGGGGTGGGGAGTTCGCCGACTGGGAGCTGTACCGGCGCGGATTATCCAGCGGGAGCGATCCCGATCACCCGGAGTACTGGGGCACACCCGGCGACATCGATCAGCGGTTGGTCGAGATGGCGGCGATCGGGCTGGCCCTCGCGCTGGTGCCCGAACACGTCTGGGAGCCGCTGGACAGGCAGGCAAAAGACAACCTCGTCCGCTGGCTGGAGACGATCAACCGGGTGGAGGTCGTCGATAGCAACTGGCTGTTCTTCCGGGTGCTGGTCAACCTGGGGCTGGCGACTGTCGGCGCGGAATGGGATCGAGCGGCGATGCAGGCCGCGCTTGACCGGATCGAGGAGTTCTATCTGGCCGATGGCTGGTACGCCGACGGCGACACCGCGCAGCGCGATTATTATATTCCCTTTGCGATGCACTACTACGGCCTGATCTACGCGCAGCTTGCCGGATCGGACGACCCTGACCGGGCACAGCGGTACCGGGATCGGGCGGGCGAGTTCGCCCTGGATTTCATCCACTGGTTTGCCGCCGATGGATCGGCGCTGCCCTTCGGGCGCAGCCTGACCTATCGCTTTGCCCAGGGAGCTTTCTGGGGGGCGCTGGCCTTTGCCGGTGTCGAGGCGCTGCCCTGGGAGGTGATCAGGGGGCTGGCGCTGCGTCACCTGCGCTGGTGGTGCCGCCAGCCGATCTTTTCCGCCGACGGCACGCTGTCTATCGGCTACGCCTATCCGAATCTGAACATGGCCGAGCAGTACAATTCGCCCGGATCGCCGTACTGGGCGATGAAATTCTTCCTGCCGCTGGCATTACCTGAATCACACCCCTTCTGGCAGGCGGAGGAGATGCCCCTGCCTGAACTGTCTCGCATACACCATCAGCCGCACGCCTATATGATCATCTGCCGTGACCGCGAGAGCCGCCACGTCAGCGCGTTGACGGGCGGCCAGTCCGAACCCTGGATTCGGCACGCAGGCGAGAAGTATGCCAAGTTCTCCTACTCGACCGCGTTTGGCTTCAGCGTGCCGGGAGGCCGTCGCGGGCTGACTCAGGCAGCGGCAGACAGTATGCTGGCCGTGAGCGACGACGGCGAAACCTACCGCGTGCGCGAGCGAACGGTCGAGGCGGGGTACGATGATCGGGGGGCGCTGACTTCACTGTGGCGGCCCATGCCCGGCGTGGAAATCGAGACGTGGCTGATCCCCGCCCTACCCTGGCACATCCGCGTCCACCATCTGCTCACCGACCGCCCCCTGTGGACAGCCGAAGGGGGCTTCGCGCTGGATCGCACAGGCGACAATCCCATCGACCGGGCCGGAACCGACGAGGCGAGCGCGGGGATGGCCTTCGCCCGCTTCCCGGCGGGAGGCAGCGGCCTG
>DAOUES010000225.1:0-14257 GCA_034430335.1 Anaerolineae bacterium
ACCCGGATGCCGTTCAGCCCGTGATAGATGATCCCGAAGATCAGCACCGCGTCGAGCGTCAGGAAGAGCGGGCTGCGGGCCAGCCTGATGAAGGCGTCCCAGCCAGCTTCGCCGCGCAGCAGCAGGCTCAGGATCACCAGGTGAAGGAACAGGTACAGCACCAGGCCCAGGCCGGTCAGCCGGTTGAGGGCGAACGCCCAGCCTCCAACTCTGCTGCTGCGAACGTCGAACCAGGCCAGCAGTGGGCGTTTGGGGCGGGCGGAATCCTGTGTCGAGTGTACGTCTTGCACGATGTTTTCTCCATACAAACCGAACGACAATATTTTACCGGTGGTAGGGGCGGCCCTTTGCGACCGAAGGCCGCCGGTCGCCCAGGTGGGCGACTTGTTGTCAAAATGCGTCTCATAAAGGCAGCGACCACATCATGTAGTCTCGCCTCGCCCCGCCTAACGGTTGATCCCAAACAGGCGGAGCAGGCTGCTCAACCAGAGCTTGCGGCGCAGGTTCATGATCCCCGCCGCCGGGTCAACGTTCGACGGGCAGACCTCGCTGCATTCGAACGCGATATGGCAGCGCCAGCAGCCATGTTCGGTATCGACCCATTCGAGCACGCGCTGGCCGCTCCCGTCGTGCGGCTCCTCTACCACGCGCCAGGCTGCCGCCATCGCCGCCGGGCCGAGATATTCCGCGTCGCTGCCGACGACCGGGCAGGCCGAGAGACACAATCCGCATTCAATGCAGTTCTCATAGCGCGTGTAGCGGTCGATCCCCTCCGGCGGCTGCGCCCCAGGGTTGAACTCGCTCTGCCGGATATACGGCATCCGGGCAGCGGTGTAGCGCTGATAGAACCCATCCATGTCGACGACCAGGTCGGCGACCAGCGGGAGGTTTTCGAGCGGCTCGACAGTCACCGTCGGGGTGCCGAGGTCGAGCACTTTGACCACGCAGGACAATTCCTCTTTGCCGTTGATCCGCATTCCACAGGTGCCGCATGAGGCATGGTGGCAGGAGTGGCGCAGCATCAGCGTCGGGTCGTGGTCGCGGCGGATGCCCTGCAGGGCGATCAGCACGGTGGTGTTTTCGTCGCAGGGTACGCTGAACCGGTCATAATGCGGCGCGGGGTCGCCCTGTTTGTAACGAAAGACTTTGAACGTGATTTCCTCATCTGTCATCGGAACACCTTCTATCCGGTGAAATAGGCCGTATGCGGCAGGGTGACCACGTCGCGGGTGCGGCAGGGCGCATCGACGCCGAGCTTCTGGCAGACGACGTTGGCCGTCGCTTCGGCCATGCCGCGCGCGGTGGTCGCCTTGCCGCCGGTAATCGTCACGAAGCCCTCGACCCCCTCATCCACGTGGTCGAAGCATTTGAACGTCCGGCTCAACTCGCGCCCGGTATCGGCCCCACGCGGGCCGATCAGCGGTCGGGCCGCCGACCACGCCGCCCGGAACGGGGCCTTACGCACTGCCGGGATCATCTTCTCGCCTTCGGCGTACATCTTCTCGATATGGTCGGGCGGCAGGCCCAGGTTGTCGGGATCGTCGACGACCCACGAACTGGTGCCGACCACCGACAGCCCGCGCTGCGGGACGACGATGTCGCCGTCGCCAGAGGGGGTCATCCGGTTGATGACCATATTGCACAACCGGCCTTCCAATGCGAGCATCACCCCCGGTGAGGGGCGGATCGGCACTTCGACGCCGACCATGTCGGCGATCCTGCCGCTCCAGGGTCCGGCGGCGTTGACGACGATATCGGCGTTGATGATGCTTTCCTCGCCGCTGCGATGGTCGACCACCCGGACGCCGGTCACCGTACCTCCCGTCTTTTCGACATCGAGCACTTCGGTATAGGCCCTGATCGCCGCGCCGTTGTGCTTGGCGGTCGCAAAAAAGCGGAGCGCCATCCGCATGGCGTCCATCGTCGCGTCGGGGACTTGAACCGCCAGGATCAGGTTGGGGCTGAGGTTCGGCTCCAATGCCAGCGCCTGATCCCTGGTCAACTGGTGAGTCGGGATGCCGCAGTCGGTGCAGCCTTCGATGAACAGTCTGCTGTACTCGACGTCTGCTTCGGTAATCGCCACAAACAGGCCGTCGTTCTCTTCAAATGTGCCGGGCATTATCTTACGCAGGATCAGGTTTTCCTCGATGCACTCGACCGCCGATTCCTTGTCTTTCACCGCGTAGCGTCCGCCGCTGTGCAGCAGGCCATGATGCCGCCCGGTGGTGCCGGAGGTCACTTCGCCGCGCTCGACCAGTGTCACTTTCAGGCCGCGCAGCGCGAGGTCATGGGCCAGCGCCCCACCGGTCCCCCCGCCCCCGATGATCAATGCATGATAGCTTTCCATGGCATTTCCTAGTAATGATCGAATGAGGTAGGGCGATGCTTTCACCCCCACCCCGGCCCTCCCCCTCAAGAGGGAGGGAGCGAAATACAGGCGTTGTTCGGACTGAACACATCTGTCCGATTAAGCTGCGAATTTTCCGTAAAACACTCGATGATTGGTATCAGGGATCAGAGCATAGGCCCTGATCCCTGATCGTTCAACGTTGGACAGGCTGTCGGCACCTGTTTACCGGATGCTATTCGATCCAGTCAAAGGTGCGGGTGACGGCTTTCTTCCAACCGGCGAACAGTTTCTTGCGGTCTTCCATGCCCATCTTGGGTTCCCAGGTCTTGTCAATGCCCCAGTTGGCACGCATCTCGTCGGTGTTCTTCCAGAAGCCGACCGCCAGACCAGCGGCATAGGTCGCGCCGAGCGCGGTCGTCTCGGCGACCTTCGGACGGATGACGGGCACGCCGAGCACGTCGGACTGGAACTGCATCAGCAGTTCGTTGTAGACCATCCCACCGTCGACCTTGAGGGCGATCAGCGCGACGCCGGAGTCGGCGTTCATCGCATCGAGCACCTCGCGGGTCTGGTAGGCGGTCGCTTCGAGCGCTGCGCGGGCGATATGGCCCTTGTTGACGTAGCGCGTCAGGCCGACAATCACACCGCGTGCGTCGCTCTTCCAGTAGGGAGCAAAGAGGCCGGAGAAAGCGGGGACGAAGTAGATGCCGCCCGCGTCATCGACCGTCTTGGCCAGCGCCTCGATATCCTTGGATTCCTTGATCATCTCCAGGTTGTCGCGCAGCCACTGGACCAGCGCGCCGGTGATGGCGATTGAGCCTTCCAGCGCGTAGACTGCCGGTTCAGCACCGAACTTGTAGCAGAGGGTGGTCAGCAGGCCGTTCTTCGACTGGACCGCCTCGGTGCCGGTGTTCAACAGCATGAAGCAGCCGGTGCCGTAGGTGTTCTTGGCCTCGCCGGGCGAGAAGCACGCCTGCCCGACCATCGCCGCCTGCTGGTCGCCCAGGTCGCCGCAGACCGGCACGACGCCGCCAACCGGCCCATCGGCCTTGGTGTTGCCGTACAGTTTAGGGTCGCTCGACGGGCGGACTTCCGGCAGCATCGCCTTGGGGATATTCATGATCTTGAGAATCTCGTCGTCCCAGTCAAGGGTCTTGAGATTCATCAACATCGTGCGGCTGGCATTGGACACGTCGGTAACGTGCGCGCCGCCGTTGACGCCGCCGGTCAGGTTCCAGATCACCCAGGTGTCGATATTGCCAAAGATGGCATCGCCGCGTTCGGCGGCTGCGCGCAGCCCGCTGACGTTGTCGAGCATCCAGCGGACTTTCGGGCCGGAGAAGTAGGTTGCCAGCGGCAGGCCGACCTTTTTACGGAAGCGGTCCTGCCCGCCGTCTTCGGCCAGCATGTTGCAAATCTTATCGGTGCGGGTGTCCTGCCAGACAATCGCGTTGTAGTACGGCTTGCCGGTTTTCTTATCCCACACGACGGTCGTTTCACGCTGGTTGGTGATGCCGATGGCGGCCAGGTCCTCAGCCTTGATGCCGGCTTTCTTCATCCCACCCTTGATAACATCTTTCGTTCGATCCCAGATTTCCATCGGGTCATGTTCGACCCAACCGGCCTGGGGATAAATCTGCTCGTGCTCCATCTGGTGAACCGCCACAACCTCACCGCTGTGGTTGAAGATCATAAAGCGGGTGCTGGTGGTTCCCTGGTCAACTGCTGCTGCGTACTTGGCCATGGTTTAGCTCCTTTATATGACAGGGGGCGGCCAACCGCCCCCAGGTGATTATTCGGCTTGCAACGTTTCGAGTAGGGTCTTAAGCATGAGGTACGACGACGTTGCACCCGGGTCCTGATGACCGATACTGCGCTCACCAAGGTAACTGGCCCGGCCCTTCCTGGCCTGCATGGGGATGGTATCTTTCATGCCCTGCTCGGCAGCCATCACCGATTTTTCAAGGGCGGTGATGGTGTTGTCGCCGTTGGCGGTCGCGGCTTTCAGCGCCTCGAGCGCCGGATTCCAGGCATCAAACATGGTCTTGTCGCCCAGTACGGGCCGCCCACGCTGGACGATCCCCTCGACACCGGATTCGAGCATCTGGTACAGGTCGCCGTCATCCAGCTCCTGCTTGGCCTGGAGGGCCATGCCGCTGCGCATGAAGAACGTCCCATACAGGGGGCCGCTCGCGCCGCCTACGCTGGAAATCAACGCCATGCCGGTCGTCTTGAGGATATTGCCGATGTCGGTATCGGCCACACTGGGCAGCTTCTCGACGACTTTCTTGAAGCCGCGATTCATATTGATGCCATGATCCGCATCGCCAATGGCCGAGTCGAGATCGGTCAGGTATTCCTTGTTTTCCGCCAGGACTTCAGCCAGATTGTTGAGCCATTGTACGATTTGATCTCTGGTTACCATGGTGATAGACTTGCTCCTTATACACTTTTCGGAGGGTTAGAGAGCGTGGGCATCTAACCCACACTCTCTAACCCAAAGGCCATGCTTTTGATTATACACCCCAGCGCAGGCCGGGCGTTTTGACCGGGGCATCCCAGAACTTCAGGATTTCGTCGTCCGTCTTCATCAACGTGATCGAGCACCCCGCCATATCCAGCGAGGTGATATAGGGGCCGATCAGGTTGCGCACGATCTTCAAGCCTCTGGCCTTGCAGATTTGGGCCAGCTTGCGATAGATCGCGTACAACTCGGAAACCGGCGTCCCCCCCATGCTGTTGACGAAGGCGATTACCTCGTCACCCGACTTCAACGGTGCGTCGATCAGTTTCTTCTCGACCCACTCGCCGGAGTCGTTGTCCCATTCGCGAACGGTGCGTGTATAAGGGCCATCGTCGATGATGGCGGCGGCCATCATTTCGGTGATCTCGTCGGCGGTTTTCATATCAAACCGCTCGCGGCCCGGCTCACCGTGAATGCCGATGCCGAACTCGAACTCATTCGGGCCGAGGTCGAAGGTCGGCTTTCCGGCGGCAGGGACGGTGCACGATGTCAGCGCGATGCCGATGGAACGGCCATTCATATTGGCCTTGCGGGCCAGGTCGGACAGTTTGCCGAGCGGGTACCTGGCTTCCGCCGCCCCGCCGACGATCTTTTCTACCAGAACGGTGGTGCCGACGCCGCGCCGCCCGGCGGTGTAGAGGCTGTCTTTCACCGCCGTGTCGTCATCGATCAGAATGCTCTGGACCTTGACTCCCTCGGCAAAGGCTAACTCGGCAGCCGTCTCGAAGTTCAGAACGTCGCCGGTATAGTTCTTGACCAGGAACAGGACGCCAGCGCCGCCGTCGACCATCTTGGCGGCCTCATACATCTGATCGGGCGTGGGCGAGGTGAAGACCTCACCGGGGCAGGCCGCGTCGAGCATGCCCATGCCGACGAACCCGCCGTGCATCGGCTCGTGGCCGCTGCCCCCCCCCGATATCACGGCGACTTTGCCGCTCACCGGCGCATCGGCCCGGTAGACGAAGTTCGGCTCAAAGTGGATTTTGACCAGGTCCGGGTGAGCGACGGCCATACCTTCAAGCTGTTCTTTTACAACATCATCAATTGCATTGATCAGCTTCTTCATACCAGTCTGTTCCTCTCTCTGTCGTTCCACACTATTTGTAATTGTCAGGAATTTCCCAGGCAACAGCCGGGGAAAAGACTACTCCCCTGACGGCAGGAACGGCGTGATGAACCAGTCGTAGAAGAACGGGCCGAGAATCCCACCCAGGCAAACGACCAGCACAGGCGGGACCAGCCAGTAGATGGTATCGAACAGACCCTTTGTGCCGATGACCAGGCCGAAGAGCCGCGGGCCGAGGTCACGGGCAGGGTTGATGGCATAGCCGCTGGGGCCGCCCAGCGAGAGGCCAACCGCCAGCACCGTACCGCCGACCAGGAACGGCCACATATTGTTCTTCAGGCCCAGGTTCTTGGCGTCGCCGCAGGCCAGCACGCCCCACATCAGCACCATCGTGCCGAACAACTCGGAGATACAGGCATTAAGCAATGAATACCCTCCGGAAGCCGTTCCGCCAGCCCCACCCCAGAAGGCCTGTCCAAACACCGAGCCAGGCCCGGTACACCACACATTCGGCAGACCGGCTGCGATCAACCCATCCATATAGACCAGGTAGACACCCAGCGCACCGAGGAAGGCACCTACCATCTGGGCAAGGATGTACGGAACCACCTTCGCCCAGGGGAAGCCGCGCTTGGCAGCCAGGCCAAGCGTCACTGCCGGGTTGATGTGCGCGCCGGTAACGCCGCCGGCCACATAGACGGCGACGATCACGGCGAACGCCCATCCGAGGGTGATGGTGTTCCAGTCATAGCCGGGGGCAGCCAGGCGCGGCGCAAGGCCGACGTTGGCGACCACACCGTCACCCAACAGGATCAGGATGAACGTGCCGAAGCATTCGGCAACCAGTTCTCCCCACAGTCCGTTTTTCTTCATTTTGCGCTCCTATTTGAACATTCAGAGTAGACTTGTACAGGAACTGCCCTATCAATAGCTGTGTTTTTCTGATTCTTCCCGTTGCACCTTCCTTTTCTAATCTTGCATCAGTGGACTAAAAGCGCGGTCCCTCTTTCCCCATCTCTAAACGAGAAGCGCCGCCGGACGATACCGGAACGACAGCAGGCGATCTACTGCCGACATGCAGCACAAGATCGGGCACAAACGACCTCCAGACAGCGACGAATAGAGATGACAAATACAACCCATGTAACCATTAAAAGCTCGGAGATTTGCTGTTGTAATGACCGGTAAAAAGAGGATAGCAGCCGGCGTGTAGGAAGTGGATCAGGGACTACATTCCCCATGCTAATCGACATTCAGGAGGGGATCAATATGGGGTGGGTTTCCGTTTCATTATGAAACGAAGGCGGGATAATAATGTTTCACAATGGAACATATACCCACTTCGGTTAAAAGAGGAAATTCACCGCTTGAAGTCGGCGGTGGTCAGGTTGAGCGCCTTCATCTTTCGCCAGAGCGTCGTCCGCCCGATCTCCAACTGGCGGGCCATCTCGATGACGCGCCCCCCGCAGGCCATTCCAGCCCGGATGATCGCCTCGCGCTCGGCTTCGGCGGCAGTGATAACCGGCAGCGCACGCGGCGACGAGGCGGTCAGCACCCGCCCCCAGCGGATCGACTTCGGAAGGTCGGTGGCCCGGATCAGCGGCCCTTCCGCGAGATAATACGCCTGTTCCAGCGCGCTCTCCAACTCGCGCACGTTGCCCGGCCAGGGATAGTTGCAAAGAACCTCCATCGCGCCCTCTTCTACTTCGATGTAACCGACGGTGCGGTCACGGCGGGCGATCCGGTCGAGAAAACGGCGAGTCAGGAAGGGGATATCGTCTTTGCGCTTTCGCAGGGGTGGAATCTCGATGTTGAACACCCCGAAACAGTAATAGAGATCGGGCACGAAGCTGCCCGACGTGACCAGTTCTTCGAGGTGGGTCGACGTGGTGGCGATGATCCGCACGTCGACCGGGATCGATTGCAGCCCACCCAGGCGCATCACGTGCCGCGTCTCGATGATGTGCAGCAGGGCCTCCTGCATCGCCAGCGAGAGGTTCTCGATCTGGTCGAAGACCAGCGTGCCGCCGTTCGCCAGTTCGAATTTACTGGGCCGCATTTCCTGGGCGCTGCGGTCGCTGCCGAGGAATTCGTTCAACATCAGCTCGTGCGGGATCGCCCGGCAGTTGATCGCCAGGAACGGGCTTTCGGCCCGGTCGCTGTCATTGTGGATCGCCCGCGCCAGTGGGTTTTTACCCACCCCACCCTCGCCGATCAGCAGCACCGGCGCGATCCCCCGCCCGGAGATCCGCGCCTGGCGCAGCACCGAGCGCATCACGCCGGACTCGGCGGTCATGTTCTCCAGGGTCATCGCCGCCTGCGCGCCGACCACCCGCCGGACAAGTTGGTGAACCTGCTCGATGGGGCTGATCATCATCACGAAACCCCGTGATCCGCGATCTCCAGTGGCAATGGGATACAGGCTGACCAGCGACCGCGTTTGCGCTCCGCCGCTTTCGAACATCACCTCGCGTTCGACAAACTCGGCTTTGCCGAGGATCGCTTCACGCAGCACCGGGGGAAGGGCCAGCGCCTCCAATATCAGGTTGCCTTCTACCACCGAGGGATTGATCCCCAGCAGTTCGGCAGCCCGCGCATTGACGTGGATCACCCGGTAGTCACTGTCCCACGAAACAACCCCGGACGAGATCGCTTCCAGGATCGTCTTGATCTCGGTCAGGCGGTAGCTTGCTTCGGCCAGGTAGTGATTGGCTTGAAGCTGGTTGCCAATGGCGCGGGAAACGGCCATCACCAGCGAAAGCGTGTGCGAGGTAGACGTTTCCACCGGGCCGGCAATCCCGATCACGCCGATGATGCGCCCCGAAACGTGGTGGATCGGGGCGGCGGTCGTGGTGAAGCGGTGGTGATCCTGGAAGAAATGTTCGGCCCCGACGACCTGCACCGGGACGGCGTCGATCAGCGCCATGCCGACCGCGTTGGTGCCCAGGTAGGTCTCGGACCAGTAAGCGCCCGGCCCCAGCCGCAGTTCGCCGACCATCTCGACGGCGCGGCGATCCCCCACCACCCGCAGCAGGCAGCCGGAGCCGTCGGCCAGCAGGATGGCACAGTCGGAGCCTTCGATATACTGGTGGATATCCTCCATGTGCGGCAGGGCATTCGTCAGCAGGTTGGCCTGCGCCTTGATCAGCGAGGCAAACGAATGGTCATCGGAGATGGTGGGGCGGGGGGCGGTGAAGGAATCGTAGCGCAGTACGCAGCGCTGCCACGAGCGGATGACAGCCGGGTCGGGCGTATAGCCATCGACAGATAAAACCTGCCCGGTCGTAACGAAGTCCTGCCAGACCTGCCTGAGCACATCATGGCAGATCGGATACGATGTCGGCAGCATGCGCGCGATCTCCTGTTCAACAGCGTTCGTCTTCCTTACCATTATATACCGCTGTGCAAACCCGGTGATCGAACCCGGCCCGATTTCCCGATTCCGCCCTGCCGGGGCGAGTCGGGCGGTCGCCCCCTACCCCCGACATCTTTATTGAGACTATCACATACCCATGCGCAAAGCGGGCACGACGCAGGCAATGAATTATCCGGCGCTTTTAGATGCTCCCCAGATTGGCCGCTAACGGTACAACTTGGCGCTGCCCCATATCTCGTCAGCGGAGACTCTCGGTTCTCTGCACACATAAATATTGGGTTGACCTGTCGGCCTATCATATTCATACCGGGCCTGCGCCGCGAGTTCACACTCTTCAAAAAACATTGCCATGTCATTCGATCCATCGACGACGATGAGCATCACGTCCCAGGTATATCCCGGCCCCCAGAGATTATAGGTCAGAGAACCACTGACCGCATGGGGAAGCCCATATTCAGGTCCCAACTGGTCTATCGCGCCAGCCGCCATATAGTAATCGGTATAAATTCCCGCTATGGCGCGGTCTTCTGGAGGAAGCTCGTCATACACTCCGGCCACGTCCTGAACCAGTTCATCCCAATGAAGCCGACCGGAGAGAACCTGCGGAACATATGAAGTAATGCCTTGAAACTCCTTGATAACGAAGGTCGGAGAGCTGAAAGTATCAACATAAGCCGGTATCAGATCGACCGGGACAATGGGCAGAGCGGAAGGAGCAGCAAAAGCAGCCGCAGCCAGCAGATAAATCACAGGAACAGCTTTCAGTGCTTTGCCCCAGCGTATCCTGTCCAGCAGCTCTTCCACAAACACCGACCCAGCCGCAAAGAGCGGAATGAAAAGTTCCGTAAGCATCCGGGCGGATGTGTGCAGCCGGAACATCAGCACCAGCGTGAGCACGAACAGCAGGCCCAGGAAAGTGTAGTTCGTATCGGCCAGGCGGCGGAAGATGCGGTACAGCCCGGCCAGCCACAGGGGAAGAAGGAAGGGATTCATCCACATCAGGATATTGATGAAATACTGCGATACGGAAGCCTGATAGACCCGCCCCGTGCCATAGGCTGTCCAGTATTCGAGCGTCGGCCAATCATTGACTCTCTGCCAGATCAGGTACGGCGATATAATGGCCAGACAGATCAACGCCCCCAGCCAGGGCCAGGGAGTCAGCAGGTCTTTCCGATATTTCGAAATGAGAAGCGCGATCAGAAAGCCTGGCCCCAGAAACGGGAGGGTCATCTTGGTGATACAGGCGACGCCCGCTAAGGCTCCCAGTAAAAGCCAGAGCTTCCGGTTCCCCGTCTTCAGAAACCGGACAAGCACATACAGAAAGGCAGAGAGAACCAGTTGGTCGATGCTGTCGTAGCAGAATATCGAATCGGCACCCAACATCATAGTAACGCCGATGAAGGCCAGAGCACTCAGCGCGACGGCAAACGGTTTACCGCCAAACTCTTTTGTGATCAGGCAGGCAAAGACCAGTGTGGCCGAACCGGCCAGCGCCGGGAAGATATGATAGGCGAACAGAGAGGTTCCCAGCAGGGCGCGGCTGAACGCCACCAGCGCGGGAACGAGCGGCGGCAAATCCACGTACCCGAAGGCCAGGTGTCGGCTCAACGCGATAGTGTAGAGTTCGTCGAAGAAAAAGCCGTAGCCGGGGGAGGAGAACATATGAATCGAAAATTTCAATATTGCAGCAACGAGAATGACCAGGTTGGTAGATGACAGTCCAAAGATACGTTTTTGATCCTGCATGAGATGCATCCTAAAAAGAGAAAAAAGCTTCTTGTCGAGCGGACAAATTGTTGATTCTGAGGCGCACGTACTCCCGGCCTCGCGTCTTATTTTATATCAACTTACCGGCATCTTAAAAATATGGCCCCCATAAAAAGCGACGAGGAGGACGCCACTGCTGCGCGTCCTCCCCGTCTTCAATCATCCTCGACGGATGTCAGATCAGCTTTGCAGCGCTGTAGAAGACTTTCTCACCGGCCATATCGACCGCCTCACCGGTCAGCTTCAACTCGGTGCGCAGGGAGAGATCAGCCGATGACTGCCCGACCATCACCTCGATGCTGCCCGGCTCCACCATGTAGCGCATACCGGCGTCATAGCGGCCAAGCTGACCGGTATGCAGCGTGAAGACGACCGTCCTGGTTTCGCCCGGTTCGAGCGCCGCCCGGCAGAAGCCGCGCAGCGCCTTGAGCGGGCGCGTGCCGTCCGCCCCCACCTCGCGGGTGTAAAGCTGGACGACCTCTTCACCGGCGCGCTCGCCCGTATTGGTGACATCGACCATGACGGTCGCTGCCCCGCCGATCTCGACCGACGGCCCGTCGATCCGCAGGTTGTCCAGCCGGAAGGTCGTATAGCTCAGGCCGTAGCCGAAGGGATAGAGCGGTTCGCCCTTGAAGTAGCGGTAGGTGTGGCCGCCCAAGCGGTAATCGTCGAAGTCGGGGAGATCGTCGGTCGACCGGTAGAAGGTAACCGGCAGCTTGCCCGACGGGTTGACATCGCCGAACAGCACGTCGGCCAGCGCCTCTCCACCCGATTGGCCGGGATACCATCCCTCGACAATCGCCGGGATGTTCTCGGCAGCCCAGTTGATCGCCAGCGCGCTGCCGTTCAGCAGCACGAGCACGACCGGCTTGCCCAGCGCGTGGAGCTTCTTGAGCAGATTCTCCTGTACGGCGGGCAGGCCGATGTCGGTCCGGTCGCCACCGGCGAATCCATCAACCTGGACCGACATCTCCTCACCCTCCACCCGTGGAGAGAGGCCCATCACGGCGACGATCACGTCGGAGCGTTCAGCAGCTTCCAACGCAACGGTTTCCGGATCGGCCACGGGTGGCGACCAAAGAAGCTGAACCTGTGGGTCCAGCCCCTGGTTGGCATACTCGATCTCTACGCGGTAGAGCTGACCGGCATTGAATTCGACCTCCACATCTTCCAACATCGGGTGGTGGATGAAGTCGCTCTCGGCGAGCACCTCGCCATCCAACGTCAGGCGGTACCACGAATACCCGGAGAGACCAATGTGGTAGGTCCCGCCAGCGGGCGGAACGATAAACCCTTCCCAGCGAATAGAGAAGGTTCCCCCCCACCCCTGGTCTGTAAGTGGGGAGGAATCCTTCCACACGAAATCGACGCTGCCGTCGACCCGGGAGAATACCGGTTCACCTTCGAAGTGGGGATTGTCATAATACGTCCCCGACAGTCCGCGCTCGCGGGTGACCGGGTCAGCCGGGCGCAGGTAATTCGACGGGATCGCCTCGAAATGGCGGATGCCCTGGGCGATATCACAGCCGCGCGCCACGCTGACCTTCGCCGAGGGCGGCAGTTTGCGGCGGATACCTTCCGCCGGGGTGACCGGCGCAGAGGGCGTGCCGTTGTAATTGCCAAGCAGCGCGTGAACGTTTTCGGCGTTGGGGCCGACGATGGCAATCGAGCCGAGATTTTTATCCAGCGGCAGCAGGTTGTCCTCGTTCTTGAGCAGCACAATCGATTCGCGGGCAGCCTGCAAAGCCAGGTCGCGATGCGCCTGGCAGTCGACGACCGAGTAAGGCAGCGACGAATAAGGCACCTGCTCAGGCGGATCGAACATCCCCAACTGGAAACGGGCGACGAACAGTCGGCGGAGCGCACGGTCGATCTCTTCTTCTTCGATCAGGCCCTGCTCGGCGGCCCTGACCAGCGACGGGTAGGTGATCCCGCAGTTCAGGTCACAGCCGTTCCTGACGGCCAGCGCAGCGGCTTCGGCGGCAGTCTTGACGACCTTGTGATGCTCGTAAATGTCGAGGATTGCCCAGCAGTCAGAGACGACGTAGCCGTCGAAGCCCCACTCCTCGCGGAGCACCTGTTCGAGCAGGAAGGCGCTGGCGCAGGCCGGATCGCCGTTGATGCGGTTGTACGCACCCATGATCGAGGCGGCTTTTCCTTCTTTTACGCAGGCTTCGAAGGCGTGGAAGTAAAACTCGCGCATCTCACGCTCGTCGACATGGGCGTCGAATTCGTGGCGGGTCGATTCAGGGCCGCTGTGTACCGCGTAATGCTTGGGCGTCGCGACCAGTTTCAGGCAGGACGGATCGTCGCCCTGAAGCCCGGTGATGAATGCCACACCTATTGCCGCCGATAGAGTCGGGTCCTCTCCGAATGTCTCCTGCCCCCTCCCCCAGCGAGGATCACGGAAAATATTGACATTGGGCGACCAGAAGGTCAGGCCCGCGTAAATCTTGCGAATGCTTTTCCGCAGAGCCTCGTGATGCTTGGCCCGCGCCTCGTTGGAGGTTGCGACGGCCATCCGGTGAACAAGGCCGGTGTCCCAGGCAGCCGCCATCGCAATGGCCTGCGGGAACACGGTTGCGATCCCGGCCCGGCCAACGCCATGCAGGGCTTCGTTCCACCAGTTATATTCGGGAATGCCCAGACGCTCGATGGCCGGTGAAGTGTAAACCAACTGGGATACTTTCTCTTCGAGAGTCATCTGCGCAACCAGGTCGTCTGCGCGCTTTTCCAACATCAGTCTGGCATCAATATCCACACGCTGCTCCAATTAATCAATAAACCGGTATCCCGGCAGACCGCGTCATTCAAACGGCACCAACATTACCCCTTGACCGCGCCGCCTGTCAACCCGGCGACGATATACCGTTCGGCCAGTAGATAAAAGACGACAGCCGGGAGCGCGGCAACGACGATGAACGCCATCAGGCGCGACCAGATGGACGTGTACTGCCCAAAGAACTGCATCGTGCCCAGCGGCAGCGGGTAGAGCACCTCGTCGTTGATCACCAGCAAGGGCAGGAAGAGCTGGTTCCAACTGAAGACCATCGCCAGGGCAGCGTTAGCCGCCAGCGCCGGGGCCGAAAGCGGCAGCAGCACACGCGTGAAGAAGGTAAAAGCGTTGCCCCCGTCGATATAGGTGGCATCTTCGAGTTCTCGCGGCAGCGA
>DAOUES010000226.1:0-9877 GCA_034430335.1 Anaerolineae bacterium
CGGCACCCGCTGATCTGGGCGCTGGTCGAGGGGCTTCAAGAAAGCGGTCTGACCTTCCTATACCTTGACGAAGGAGTGGACAGCGGCGATATCCTGTGGCAGAAACCGTTCCCGATCACGCTGGCGGATGACGCCGGGACGCTGTATGAGAAGATCAAAGTGCTGGCGAGCGAGGCCATCGCCGAGTTTCTGCCGCAGTTAGAAGCGGGGACCGCGCCGCGCATTGCGCAGGATGCAGATCAGGCGACCACCTGGCGCAAGCGGGGCAAAGACGACGGGGAGATCGACTGGCGGGCAGACACGATGCAGACTTACAATCTCGTCCGTGCATTAACGCACCCGTATCCGGGCGCGCATACCTATCTCGACGGCGAGGAAGTGGTGATCTGGAAAGCGGCGCTGCCCGAATCGGCGCTGCCGGAATCGGCGGCGGGCCTCGCAGCGGGCGAGGTGTTTGCCGGTGACGGGGATCAATTGTGTGTCCGCACCGGGGATGGTTATCTGCGGCTGCTGGCTTACGAGCATCCGGCAGGGATCGAATTGAAGGCAGGTATGAGATTAGGGAATGATCGATGAAGGTGCTGGCAATTTCGGTGCATCCAGATGACGAGACGCTGGGCTGCGGTGGAACGCTGCTCAAGCATAAAGCGCAGGGCGACGATCTCGCCTGGATGGTGGTGACCGAGGCCTATACGCCGCAGTGGTCGCAGGACGTAATCGACCGGAAGGCGGCGGAGGTCGAGCGAGTGGCGGAAGCCTACGGGATGGCGGAGACCTACAAACTCGGCTTCCCGACCGTGCGGCTCGACACGATTCCCCAATCCGATCTGATCGACGCGATCCGGGAAGTGGTCGATACGGTCAGGCCGGAGGTGATCTACCTGACCCATGACGGCGATGTGCATACCGATCACCACGTGGTGTTCCTGGCGACGATGTCGGTGGTGAAACCTTTTTATATGCAGCGCTTCGGGGTGAAGAAGGTGCTGGTCTACGAGACATTATCGTCGACCGATGCCGCGCCGCCCCAGCCGAAGCGCGTGTTCCTGCCGGTGGTGTTGAGCGACATTACGGCGACCCTCGATCAGAAGATCGAGATCATGAAAATCTACCACTCCGAGGTGCAGGACGACCTGCTGCCGCGCGGCAGCTCGGCGATAAGGGCGCTGGCCCGCTACCGGGGCGCGACAATCGGGGTGGGGTATGCGGAGGCATTCATGCCGGTGCGGGAGATATGGTAATGAGCAGTCAGGATAAACCACGCTGTCTCATTCTTGGCGGCGGCGGGCACGCCCGGATGCTGATCGACTGCATCCAGATGACCGGCCTGGCCGACCTAGTGGGCATTCTCGAAGTCAACGAGGCGCGCTGGGGCGAATCGATGTATGGGGTGGAGATCAAAGGGGGCGACGACCTGATCGGTGAGATGATGGCCCAGGGTGTGACTCACTTCGTGGTAGGAGTGGGCGGTACGCGGGACAACCGTCCGCGCCAGGTGTTGTTCGAGCTGGGGCTGGATAGCGGCCTGATCCCGCTGACGGTTGTTTACCCCGGCGCGTTTGTCTCGCAGCATGCGACAATGGGTGAGGGCTGCCACCTGATGCCCTCCAGTGTGGTCAACGCCGGGGCGGTGCTGGGAATGAATGTAATCGTCAACAGCGGGGCGGTCGTCGAGCATGACTGCGTGATCGGCGACCACGTGCATATCGCAACCGGGGCGAGGCTCTCCGGGATGGTGACGGTGGGATCGGGGACACATGTCGGCGCGGGGGCGACGATCCGGCAGAACATCGCCATCGGGAAAGATTCGGTGGTTGGGGCCGGGGCAGTGGTGGTGAAGGACGTGCCCGACAATGTGACGGTTGTTGGCGTTCCGGCGCGTGTGCTAAAATGACCGGTCGTCAGGGACCTGGGGTGTAAAACCACAGGTTACAAATGATGCGTCGACCTGGGCGGGCGCAGCACGCTGCGCCCGTACAAGATAGGGTATCGTTTTTTGAACATACGGATTATTCCCCGATTAGATATCAAAGGACCGAACCTGGTGAAAGGCATTCACCTGGAAGGGCTGCGCGTGCTGGGCAAGCCGGAGGACTTCGCGCATTACTATTATGAGTGCGGAGCCGACGAGTTGATCTACATGGACGCGGTTGCGAGCCTGTACGGGCGCAACAGCCTGGTCGATATCGTGGAGCGCACCTCGCGGGAAATCTTCATCCCGCTGACGGTGGGCGGCGGCCTGCGGAGCGTCGACGATATCCGGACGGTGTTAAGGGCAGGGGCCGACAAGGTATCGATCAATACGGCGGCGGTGGCCGACCCGGAGTTGATTCAGAAAGCATCGCGGGCGTTTGGATCGTCGACGATTGTGGTTTCGATAGAGGCGATCAAGCATGCCGATGGAAGCTACGAAGCCTATGTCGACTACGGTCGGGAAAAGACCGGAGTCGATGTTTTCGAGTGGGCGCAGCGCGTGGAAGAACTCGGCGCGGGCGAACTGGTGGTCACTTCGATCAACCAGGAGGGAACGGGCGAGGGCTACGACCTCGACCTGACGCGCCGGATCGCCGAATCGGTGTCGATACCAGTGATCGCTTCCGGCGGGGTGGGGTCGGTGAAACATATCTATGAAGCGATTGCAGAAGGCCACGCCGACGCGGTGAGTATGGCTTCGGTGCTGCATTACAACTTCGTGAAACAGCAGTCGGTGGCCGAGGAAGCATTCGAGGCGGAAGGGAACATCGAATTTTTGAAAGGCAAGTGGGGAAGCCTGAACTTCGGGAAGATCAAGGATGCAACCGTGCAGGAGATCAAGCAGTATCTAATCGAGAACGGGATCACCTGCCGCTACCAGCCGGAGGAAGCCGTCCATGCCTGAAGCCAAAATCACTGCGGCGATTGTCGACTATGGGTTGGGGAATCTGTTCAGCGTGAAACATGCCTGCGCCCATGCCGGGATCGAGGGGATGATCACCTCGGAGCGTGATAAGCTGCTCCACTCCGACGTGGTGATCCTTCCGGGGGTAGGGGCCTACCGGGATGCGATGGCGTCACTCCACCGGCTTGGCCTGGTCAGCGTGATGCAGGATATCGCCGCATCGGGTAAACCGCTGGTCGGCGTCTGCCTGGGAATGCAGCTTTTGATGACACGCAGCTACGAGTTCGGCAACTACCTGGGCCTGGGGATCATCGACGGGCCGGTGGTGCGCTTCGAGGAGCCGACGATTACGGCCGGGGACGGCGAGAAGAAAACGCTCAAGGTGCCGCAAATCTGTTGGAACCAGATATATTATCCGAATGGACGTGAATCCTGGGACGGTACGCCCCTTGAAGGGCTTGACGAGGGGACGTATATGTACTTTGTCCATTCCTATTATGCGCAGCCGGAAGATCCGGCGGTATGGCTGACCGAAACGACCTACGGCGACATCACTTTTTGCTCAAGTGTCCGGCGGGACAACGTGTTTGCCTGCCAGTTCCACCCCGAACGAAGCGGCCCGCTGGGGTTGAAAGTCTACGATAACATCGCTGAATTAGTCGCAGGCCAAAATTAGGGTTTGCATCACCCAAAGTAAGACGGGGTGATTTGAAACTGAGATATCTTATCATCGACTGATTCTAGAGGGGAAGTTGCGATGACCACACTTGATCGAGAAGCTGCTGAAAAACGAATTGAAGTGCTCAAACCCTGGCGCTACAACCACGAATACAACGGAATCAAGATCGCGGGCACGCCGGGTGCGATGCAGGTTCATGATCTGTATGGCAAAGCGATCATGCAGCACCTTGTGTCCAAAATAGTGGGAGACAGGGACCCGAAAGACTTCCGGGCGATTGACCTGGGCTGCCTGGAAGGACACTACACCGATGTCCTGTGCGAAGCAGGGTTAGGCGAGGTGGTGGGAATCGATCTGAGCGAAGGGCACGTCGAGCGGGCGAAGTTCCTGTTACAGGAGTTGAAGGGCCATCAAAACGCAACCGTCTTGCTGGGCAACGTCGCCGACGAGGAACTGATGAAAAGCCTGGGCAAATTCAACATCGTCCTGTTTCACGGCCTGCTGTATCACCTGAAAGACCCGCTCAAGATGTTCGACATCATCCAGCAGATGATCCCCGACGACGGCGAGTTCTACCTGCTGCTTTCGACACAGTTCAAAGGCCAGTATGGGGCGGTGATCCTGCCCCAGCCGATCGCGGAGCTGCAGATCAAGAAAAGCACGGTTGGCCTGGATGGAGAGGAAGGCTATCTGTTTCACGAACGAGTCGGCTCGGTGTACGAGCGATGCTCGTTCCGGCTGAATCCGCAGGCGGTTTACCAGGTTTTGAAGCTGTACGGCTACCAGGGCATGATCGCCTATGACACGCCGGGAGGATATGGCTATTCATACAACGTCAGCATGGTGGCGACGCGGAATCGCCAGCCCGACCTGCTGAAAAGGCTGCGTGATGGCATGGACATCGACGGCGTGAATTTCTACGAGTGGGACGGCCAGTCGGTTGATTCTTATGACTTCAACAAGCCGATTCCCCGCCTGTCACGGCTCCTGATGCGCGTGGCTTTTAAGCTGACCGACAAGGTTGGAAAATTCGACAGAAAGAGAGATCGCCGGAGAAGAGGCGTATTCTCAACAGACTAAAGAGGAGACTCAACCCCTGTGAGTGAAGACAGCGAGAAACTCGAAGCCTATTACGGACTCCCTCAAGAAGTGCGCTTTTGCAAGCGCTGCGTGATGACCAACCAGCGGCCTTCGTCGTACCCGGAGTTCAAGCACACCAGGGCGCGGATCACCCCGACGCTCCACATCGGCGAGGACGGGCTGTGCGACGCCTGCCGGTACGCCGAAACGAAGGAAGACATCGACTGGGAAAAGCGCGAAGCGGAGCTTCACCAACTGCTCGACAAGCACCGCCGGGAAGATGGCCGTTATGACTGCGTCGTGCCCGGCAGCGGTGGCAAAGACAGCGCTTATGCCGCACACGTTCTGAAGTATAAATACGGGATGCACCCGCTGACCGTCACCTGGCCGCCGATCCTCTATACCGACTACGGCTACCGGAACTACCTCAACTGGATCGAGGTGGGGGGCTTCGACAATATCATGCTGCGGCCCAATGGCCGGGCGCACAAGCTGCTGACCCGGCTGGCAATCGAGAACCTGCTGCACCCGTTCCAGACCTTCATCCTGGGGCAGAAGAACCTGCCGCCCAAGATCGCGATGAAGTACGATATCCCGCTGATCTTCTACGGCGAGCCGGAAGCCGAATACGGCAACCCGATTGCCGAAACGGAATCGTCGCTGCGGGACAAATCGTATTTCACGATGAAGGACATGAACGACGTTTATATCGGCGGAGTATCGGTGCCGGAACTGCAAGAAAAATATGGGTTGAGCCTGAACGAGCTTTCGCCCTACTTCCCGCCGGACGCAGCCGAACTGGAAAAGGCAAAAATCGAGGTTCACTACCTGGGTTACTATCTCAAGTGGACGCCGCAGGAAGCGTACTACTACGCCGTCGAGCATACCGGTTTCCAGGCGCGGCCCGTCCGGTCGCAGGGGACGTACAGCAAATACGCGAGCATCGACGACAAGATCGACGACCTGCATTACTATACGACATTCATCAAGTTCGGGATCGGGCGGGCGACCTATGACGCCTCGCAGGAGATTCGGAACAATCACCTGACCCGCGAGGAAGGCGTGGCGCTGGTCAGGCGCTTCGACGGCGAATATCCCGACCGGTACATCCAGGACGTGATGGACTTCCTGGATATGGATATCGAACATTTCATGGAACTTTGCGATAAGGGCCGGTCACCGCACCTGTGGCGCAAAGATGGCGACAATTGGGTGCTGCGTCACCAGGTGGAGTGACCTGGATTAACAGGACAATTTTTATGAGCCTGGAACTTGAGGTGCTGTGCGTCCTCCCCGATGCATCGATTCGGGACGTGATCGGCTGCATCGATAAAAACGAACAGGGGATCGCGCTGGTCACCGACTCGGATCGACACCTGCTGGGGACGATCACCGATGGCGATATCCGGCGGGCGATGCTGGCGGGGATCGACCTGGATTCGCCTGCCAGTGAGATTCTGGCGCGGAAAGCCGGTACGGACTACTCGCAGCCCATCACCGCACCGGCTGACAGCACACAAACCGATCTGGCGCGCCTGATGCAGGAACGCGAGGTCAGGCAAATCCCACTGGTCGACGCTGAAAACCGCGTGGTTCGTATGGTGACGTTCGACAAACTGCTCCCGTCGCAGGGGCTGCCAATGCAGGCGGTGATTATGGCGGGGGGATTGGGCACACGGCTGCGCCCACTGACCGACGAACTCCCCAAGCCGATGCTGCCGGTCGGCGACCGCCCGCTGATGGAACGGATCGTCGAGCAACTGAGGGAGGCCGGTATCCAGCGGGTGAGTGTGACCACCCATTTCCAGCCGGAGAAAATCTCCAAGCATTTTGGCAACGGCGAGTTGTTTGGCGTGGACATCAACTACGTGGAGGAAGAACAGCCCCTGGGCACCGCCGGGGCGCTGGGGTTGATGGAAACCCCAAATGAGCCGGTGCTGGTGATCAACGGCGATATCCTGACACGGGTCGATTTCCGGTCGATGCTGACCTATCACCAGAAACACAAGGCCGACCTGACCGTCGCGGTGCGGCAGTATGATATCCAGGTGCCTTACGGGGTGATCGACTGTGAAGGGCCTTATGTCACCGGGGTTCGAGAGAAACCCAGGATGGGATTTTTCGTCAATGCGGGAATCTATCTATTGGAACCACTGGCGCTGCGGTTCATTCCGAACGGTGAGCATTTCGATATGACCGAATTGATCGAGAAGCTGATCGTGGAAGATCGGACGGTGGTCAGCTTCCCGATTGTCGAATACTGGCTGGACATCGGGCAGCACGAGGATTATGTTCAGGCCAACCGTGACGCGGCAGAAGGGAGACTCTCGTCTTGAACTGGAGCGGAAAACGGGTGCTGGTAACGGGCGCGGGTGGGTTCATCGGGAGCCACCTGGCCGAAAAACTGGTCGAAGCCGGGGCCGAGGTCAGGGCAATGGTGCATTACAACGCGCTGGGCACCTGGGGCTGGCTCGATCAATCGGCGGTGCGGGACGAGATGAACATCGTGGCGGGGGATGTCGCCGACCGGGACAGCGTGCGGCAGGCGATGGAATCGACCGAGATCGTCTTTCACCTGGCGGCGTTGATCGCGATTCCCTATTCATACCACGCGCCTGCCTCGTATGTGCGGACGAACGTCGAGGGGACGCTGAACGTCCTGCAAAACGCCCGCGACCTGGGGGTCGAACGGGTGGTGCATACCTCGACGAGCGAGGTATACGGGACGGCGCGGATCGTGCCGATCAGCGAAGAACACCCGCTGCAAGGACAGTCGCCTTACTCGGCGAGCAAGATCGGGGCGGACAAACTGGCCGAGGCGTTCCATCTCTCGTTCGATGTGCCGGTGGTGACGGTGCGGCCCTTCAACACCTTCGGGCCGAGGCAGTCGGCGCGGGCGGTGATTCCGGCGATTATCACGCAGTGCCTGGCGGGGGAGAAAAGTATCCGGCTGGGAAACCTGACCCCGACCCGCGATCTGAATTATGTCGCCAATACAGTGGATGGGTTCCTGGCGGCGGCAGCAGCACCGGGGGCACCGGGGCAGACCTTCAACCTGGGTTCGGGGCGGGAGATCGGCATCGGCGACCTGGCCCGCCTGATCGCATCGCTGGTGGGGGTCGAGATTACAATCGAAACGGACGAACAACGCGTGCGGCCATCGGGGAGCGAGGTCGAGCGGCTGCTGGCCGATGCATCGAAAGCGTGCGAGGTGCTGGGCTGGACTCCACAGGTCAGCCTGGAAGAGGGTTTACAGCGCACCATCGACTGGCTGCGCGATCATATGGAGAGGTACCGGCCTGATGTCTATGTCTTATAGCAAACCGACAAAATCCTACGAACCGGGGGCCAAAATCGAGGGGGGAATACCGCTCTGCGTACCGGAGATGGGTGGCAACGAGTGGGCATATATCAAAGACTGCCTCGATACCGGCTGGGTGTCGTCGGTGGGATTGTACGTCACCCGGTTCGAGAACGAGATCGCGGCGACTGTCGGCACGAAATATGCGATCGCCTGTGTGAACGGCACGGCGGCGCTGCACATCGCACTGCTGGTGGCCGGGGTGGAGCCGGATGACGAGGTGCTGATGCCCTCGCTGACGTTCATCGCCCCGGCGAACGCGGTGCGCTATGCGGGCGCGTGGCCGGTGTTCATCGATTCGGAGCCGGAATACTGGCAGATGGACCCGGCGCTGGTGGCTGACTTTTTTACCAATCAGTGTGAACGATCTGGCGGAGTGCTGCGGAACAAATCGACCGGGCGGCGGGTGAAGGCGATCATGCCGGTGCATGTCGGCGGGCACCCGGTGGATATGGATGCGATCAATCCAATCGCCCACGAGTATGATCTGCCGGTGATCGAGGATGCAACCGAGAGCCTGGGGGCGACTTACAAAGGTCAACTGACCGGACGGCTGGGGGACATCGCCTGCTTCAGTTTCAACGGCAACAAGGTGATCACCTCCGGGGGCGGGGGGATGATCGTCACCGACGACGAACAGATGGCGGCCAAAGCCCGCTACCTGACCACCCAGGCCAAAGACGACCCGGTCGAGTACGTCCATTACGAGATCGGCTATAACTACCGGCTGACGAACATCCAGGCGGCGCTGGGCTGCGCCCAACTGGAACTGCTGGACGAGTATCTCGCTGCAAAGCGGCGGATCGCAGAGACGTACCGTGAGGCATTCGAGGCGGTGCCGGGGATCGCGCCGATGCCGCAGGCCGAATGGGTGGAAAGCACCTTCTGGTTGTATACCATTCTGGTCGATGAAGATGTCTACGGAATGGACAGCCGGGCGCTGCTGAAAAAACTGGGCGAACGGAAAATCCAGTCGCGCCCGCTCTGGCAGCCGATTCACCTGAGCAAAGCGCACGCGAATTCGCCGAAAGCTGACTGCCCGGTAGCGGAGCGGCTCAACCGGATGGGGTTGAGCATCCCCAGTTCGGTGGGGCTGACGGCGGCGGAGCAGGCGGCGGTGATCGAGGCGATTGTGGGGTAGGGATTCAGGATTTATCCGCGAATTGCAGCGGTCAGCGATTGATCCGGCGACAGGGCATTATCAGCGATCAGATCGGCGGGCATAGCGGCTCCAAAATCACGTGACTGGAGGCGGAAACGGAATCGCGATATATTTCGTATAGGACTACATCTCAGGCACAAGGTCGCCTAAAGAATGTGTGTGCATAATCTTACCGTTCTAGCCACCGATGCTTACAATCCAGGCACGTGTGTTGATATTGTGTTTTCTTCTCCCCTAAGAAGTATTTGTATAATTGTGGGCCCCCTAATACTATAAACGTTATCCCCGTGACTAGTAAATATCCCGATGGTTGTTCGCCCCAATTTGCGATACTTACCCACAGTATCCCAATGCCTAAAAGTGTCATAAACCCCCCTCCAAATAAGTCAACGAACTTGCTTACGTTCCTTCCTGAATTTGGATAATACATACTTTCTTGTGTTGAGAATCTGGATCCATTGCATTTTGGACAAGTCATTTTAACTCTCCTTCCATTTCCTGAATCTTATTCAAATCATTCGCTTGTCGCTCTTTGATGTTACATATTTCACCTACATCAAATTCTTTATTCTCTTTTCGGGTTCTGTTGCAAAAAATCCGGACAAAATACAGATAGGCAAGAAAAGGCTAAAGAGTAGATTCTAACTTACGCGGCTAAACCAAACAGGTCATTGATGAACTGTGTCTGTGCTTGAATATTGCCTTTGTCTACGCCCT
>DAOUES010000227.1:0-15259 GCA_034430335.1 Anaerolineae bacterium
GCTGGTGTTCCTGGTCATGTGATAGGGAAGTCAGGATCACCTGGACTTCGTTGTGCAGGTCTTTGGGGAACAACGGGCGCAGGGGCCGGTCGGTCATTCTCGCGACGAGAATGGCGCTCACCGGGGGCCGACCTTCACGGCGGAACCAGCCGCCCGGAATCCGCCCGGCGGCATACATTCGTTCTTCGAGATCGACGCTGAGGGGGAAGAAATCGATGCCCGGTCGGGGGTGGGGGGACATCGTCGCGGTGGCGAGAATCATCGTGTCGCCCTCGCGAACGGTCACCGCGCCGCCAGCCTGTTGTGCCAGTTTGCCGGTCTCGACGACGAGGTCGTGCGATCCCATGGCAACCATGTAACGTTTATTTTCTGTCATTTGTTAAATTGCCTCCATAGCAAAATAGGTGATGATGCAGCTATATTGATGCTGCATCTCCGCTGCCTGGAGGTCAGGAACTGGAAATCGATATCAAGAAAGCAGAAATCCCTGGTCTTTTGCCGGTGAGTTCCTCGATATTCTCACCGCGCTGCTCTCTTGATAGAGTTTTCCAATGCCTGCAACTCCAGGCTTTCTGAGTCAAGTATAGTGACTCTTACCGATACGACAAGCGAGTAGAGGAGCAAATACTTGTTTCAAGCACTGGCTTCTCTCTACTCGCAGGAGTTTCACGTCGATTGCTGGCTGATACGAAATCAGCCTCTAGCGACGCAGTCCCAACCGTTGGATCAATTCCTTGTATTCGTCAGGTTGGGTTCGGCGAAGGTAAGCCAGCAGGCGGCGTCGCCGCCCGACCAGCTTGAGAAGCCCACGCCGGGTGTGCTCATCGTGCTTGTGCACCTTCAGGTGTTCGATCAGGTCTTCGATCCGTTTGGTCAGAATCGCGATCTGCACCTGCGATGAGCCGGTATCTTTTTCGTGAGTGCCGTACTCCTTGATGAGTGCTTGCTTCACTTCGAGGTCTAATGGCATCTGATACAATCTCCTCTTCCGGTCACCAAGCAGGCGGAGAATGGCCTGCCGGTCGAATTTGCTGGATTCCAGCGGCGTGAGTATAACCTGTGGCGGTAAATGCCGCAACAGGGGCGGATTTTTGCCTGATTGCCCGCTTACCGTTCTGGATAGGCCGTATTACTTGTCGACCGCACTTTCTCACAAACGGACTTCACGCTAAACTAGTGTCATACAATCAATACCAACAAGAGGATGGCGCTTCTAGCTGGAAGCAAGAAACCAGTTCCTAAGAGAGGAAGCTCGGCATGGCATCGCAAGACAAAAAGGCGAAACCGGAAGAAAAGCCCACGAAGAAAGAGGAAGAGAAGCAGAAAGCCAATAACCAGGTGGAAAAGTCGACCAGGAGCAGTGTCGGTGTAACGCCGCGAAAGGAAGACTATTCCCGTTGGTATACCGATGTCGTCCAGAAGGCCGATCTCGCCGATTACGGCCCGGTGCGCGGCTGTATGGTGATCAAGCCCTACGGGTACGCGCTCTGGGAGAATATTCAGAGCGAGCTTGACAAGCGGTTCAAAGCAACCGGCCATCAGAATGCCTACTTCCCGCTCTTCATCCCGATGAGCTTCATCGAGAAAGAAGCGGAGCATGTCGAAGGCTTTGCCCCTGAACTCGCCGTCGTCACTCATGGCGGCGGCAAGGAGCTTGAAGAGCCGCTGGTCGTGCGCCCCACCTCGGAAACGGTGATCGGCCACATGTTTTCGCAGTGGATTCAGTCGCACCGCGACCTGCCGCTGCTGATCAACCAGTGGGCCAACGTCGTCCGCTGGGAGCTGCGTACCCGGTTGTTCTTACGAACCTCTGAATTTCTCTGGCAGGAGGGGCATACCGCCCATGCCACCAAAGAGGAAGCCATCCAGGAAACCCTGCGTATGCTCGACGTTTACGCCGACTTCGCGATCAATGAGGCAGCCATCCCGGTGATCAAAGGCCGCAAGAGCAACCAGGAGCGCTTTGCCGGGGCGGTTGCGTCATACTCCATCGAAGCCATGATGGGCAACAAGTGGGCGCTCCAGGCGGGCACTTCGCACGATCTTGGCCAGAATTTCGCCAAGACCTTCGAGATCAAGTACACCGACGAAAAGAATGAGCAGCAGTTCTGCTGGACGACTTCCTGGGGGATGAGCACCCGCATGGTCGGCGCGATCATCATGGCGCATGGCGACGATCAGGGCCTCCGGCTGCCGCCGCGCCTGGCCCCGATCCAGCTTGTCGTCATCCCGATCTACCGCGACGACGAGCAGAAGAAGAAAGTCATGGAAGCGGTGCTCGATATCTGCGAGCCGCTGATCAGTGTGGGCATCCGTGTGAAGATCGACAACCGTGAAGAGGTGACCCCCGGCTTCAAGATGAACGACTGGGAAATGCGCGGTGTGCCGCTTCGCATGGAGGTCGGCCCGCGTGACCTGGAGAAGAACTCGGTGATGCTCGCCCGGCGTGATATCCTCGGCAAAGAGGGCAAACAGGCCGTCTCGTGTGACAACCTGATCCCGAAGATCACCCGCCGCCTGAACCTGATCCAGCGCAATATGCTGTTGCAGGCCACCACCTTCAGAGATGCGAATCTCCACGAAGCCAAAACTTACGACGAAATGAAGAAAATCGTCGAAGATGGCTGGGTGCTGATCTGGCACTGCGGTAAACCGGAATGTGAGGACAAGATCAAAGAGGAAACCAAGGCGACCTCGCGCTGCTTCCCGCTCGACAAAAACGAGGACTGGAACCCAAAAGGCAAGAAGTGCGCCGTTTGCGGTGAACCTGCCTTTGGGCAGGCGTATTTCTCCAGGGCGTATTGATCTTACTATGTCGTTTTGCTCGATAGGAACAGGCCGGGGTGGGGCGAAAACATGGCTCACCCCGGTTGGTTATATCGGGAAAGGCTCTTGTCGTAGAAAGTATGAGCATAACCCCCTCCAATCTCGCTTCGCTCGATTGTTCCTCCCCCTTTGCAAAGGGGGAGGTGGACGACTGAAAGTCGGACGGAGGGGGTTCGGCGGAGGGGGTTCGATCCGCAGCTTTTTCTGTTCATTCTTTCGATAGAGGAGCCTCAGAAAAGAGGATGCAGAGACGATGAAGGCCGCCGACTTTGGGCCAACGGTCAACGATTACGTGGCTTATCGGGCCGGTTTCCCCGATCAACTCTATGATCGGCTGGCTCCTTACGGTATCGGTCAGCCCGGCCAATCCATCCTCGATCTGGGGACGGGCACCGGGACGATTGCCAATGCGCTCGCCCGGCGAGGATGTGCCGTTGTAGGTTATGATCATTCCTACCCGATGCTCCGGGCGGCCTGCTACCTGGGACAGGATGCCGGTCACCCGGCGCAGTATATCATTGGGAAGGCGGAGCGCCTTCCCTTCAAGCCCGCATCGTTCGACGTGATCGTCGCCGGGCAGTGCTGGCATTGGTTCGATGGCCCGGCAGTTGCTAAATCGTGCCGACAGTTGTTGGTGCCGGGCGGTCGAATGGTCATTGCTCATTTCGATTGGCTGCCGCTGCCCGGAAATGTCGTCGAGGCGTCGGAGCAGATGATCCTGGCGGTCAGCCCGTCCTGGCGCGGATCGAACGGGAACGGCATCCACGTCCATGCCCTGCCCGATATTCAACTGGCCGGTTTCGTCGACATCGAAACCTTTTCGTGCGATGTGCCGGTCGAGTATTCTCACGAAGCCTGGCGTGGCCGGGTCAGGGCCTGCGCCGGGATCGGGGTCATGCTGCCACCCGATCAGGTCGAACAGTTCGACATCGAACACGCGGCCATGCTCGCTGACCGGTTCCCCGCCGATCCGTTATCCATCCCTCACCGCCTTTTCGCGATAGTCTGCACCTCGCCCTGACGTTTGCCGGTTGTGGAGGTCATTCGGTGCCTGCCTTGAGACAATGGCTTGATGGCGAATATCTCCGCCTTGAATCCGAGGGTAAATCGGCGCTCGTCTCCTGCTTTGTGACCTTCAACGAGGCTTACTTTCGCGCCGACTATGCCCTGGCCCTCGATTCCCTCCCCATCCTGGCCGAACTGGTCGATGCGCTGGATGAACGCCTGTGGCAGGTGGTCATCCGCTATTATGCTGCTTCGGCCAATTTGCATTGGCTGGGGCATCTCTCCACCGCGCTTGACCTGACCACCCAGGCCGTGATCGAGTCGTCCCACAGGCGCTTGAATATCCCTGGTTTATATGCCCGTGAATTGATGCTCTACGCCTGGCTTGAAACCGACCGGGTTGGCTATTCCCAGGCGGTGGGCGATGTCGTCGGCGAGATGAAATCCGTCACGCTGCCCGGCGATCTCCCGGCGCGGTTCAGGCTAGTCGAGGCGTACGCGCTTGCCGCGCTGGGTAATGGTGAGAAGGCGCGATCGCTGGCGCTTGAGGCGCTGCCCCGTTTCGATTGGCCCTGGCCCCATCATGAGATGCTGCAAGCGGCGGCGTTGGCCTGGGTTGGGCGCTGGGAGGATGCACAGAAATTGTACCGCTCGGCGGCAGACGGCTTTGAACGTGAGGGGCTGATCCTTGATCGAAACACGGCGCTTCTGGCGGCGGCTGATATGATGCTCGCCCAGGTGCGTTACCGGGACGCCGCCGCGCTGATCGAGGAGACTCTGCCGCTGGTCGAACCGTCGATCAATGTAGCCCATCTCGCCGAATCCTACCGCCTGCTGGCCGAGGCGCGGCTGGGGCTGAACGATGCAGCCGAAGCCGTCAGCCATTTTGACCAGGCGCTGGATCAGCTTGCCGGGCTGGGCTGGCGGCGCACCGAAGCCGAGATCGCGCTGCGCCGTCTGGAGGCGTATCGTTTGCTGGGGATGCAGTCTTGTCCCTCGGAATGGTATGCCGCCTGTGAAGAGACTCGCCGCTGGCTGAATCGGCTCCACTCGACCGACCTCTATGCCTGGCTCGATGCCATTGAATCCGGTCGCGCGGCTTAGTGCTCTGCAAACCTGAAATATGAACAACTTGTCTTCAAGACCACAAACCTCGATCCCATCTGTAGGGACAATCCCTTGTGGTTGCCCCATGCCACCGGACACCCGGTTGCCGTCGACCGCAGTTTTTAGCCCAATGCCTCGCCGCCGGGTATAAATGACCCGCAGGCGACAATACACAGGAAAGTGGAAAGAATGAGACATTCATTGATGCTGTGGACTATCGTTTTATTTGCCGCCGTGCTGGTCGCCGGGTGTGGATCAGCCGAACTGCCGACGGTTGCAGTCGCCGTATCCGCCGAAGCCCCGGCTGAAGAAGCCGTCCCCCAGCCCGAGGACCCGGTAGCCGAACCGGAGTCGACCGGAGAACCGGGGCCAACCGCCGGAGAACCGAGTAGTCCTTTTTCCGTTTCCTCGTCATCGTTTGGAGATGGCGCGGCGATCCCCGAACGCTGCTCGTGCTTTGGCGAGAACGTTTCACCCGCTGTTAGCTGGTCGAATGTGCCGCCGGATGCAGCCAGCCTGCTCCTGTTCATGTATGATTCCGATGCCGATATGTCGATGGGGGCGTCGGTGAGCGCCGGGTTTGTTCACTGGATCGTCTACAACATTCCGCCCGACACAACCGGTTTTGGCGAGGGCGTCCCCGCCGGTGTCGAATTGGAGGGTGGGGCGATGCAGGGCAGCAACGATTTCGCCCGGTATGAGAGTCCTGGAGCGGTGTTCCCCGGCGGTGCGCCGGTCAGGTTGATCGGCTATGACGGCCCCTGTCCACCCGCGCAGCATCGCTACGTGATCGCCGTCTATGCCCTGGACGCCGTTCTCGATTTGCCGCCCGATGCCACGCCGGTTGAGATTCTCGACGCGATGCAGGAACACAGCATCGCCGAGGCGCGCTGGTCGGGAATATTCGATCCGCCCCTGTAACTGCCTGCACGACTTCGCTGTTTGGGGCGCTTTATGTTCTACCTGCATCATGAATGACCCATCCGGTCGAAATCGGGCGGCCTTGTGGTCGCCCGATTATCATTCTAGCCCGGTGCTTCAGCGCCGGGGATGTGACCTGCCCCAATCACACCGACTACTTGCGCGAATAGCTGAGTCGTGAGACGATATGCATCGGGATTGGGAACCTTTTTGCTCTCAAGCGTACAGGAGAGAATCGTCGATGACTGCCAGGGTCAGCACGTACAGTATCATAGCCAGGCATAAAAAAACTGGTCAATTTGGAATAGGTGTTCAGAGCCACTGGTTCGCGGTCGGTTCGCTCACCCCCTGGATCGAACGGGGAGTCGGGGCGGTTGTCATCCAGGCCCAGGTCGATGCGATCTATGGCAGCCTGGGGCTGGATATGATGCGGGCGGGCAAGTCCGCCGAACAGACCGTCGCGGCGATGGTCGCTGCCGATCCGCGCAGCGCCGAACGCCAGGTAGCGATGATCGACAAACGGGGGCAGGTGGTCGCTCACACCGGCGAGAATTGTGTGGCTTACGCAGGGCACATTATCGATGACCAGTTCGGCGTACAGGGGAATCTGCTGAAGGGCAAAGAAGTCCTGGAGGCGATGGCCGATGCGTACAAGAAAGCGGTTGCGGATGACATCGGCGATTTTAGCGAACGGCTGCTCCGCGCGCTGGAGGCGGGCCAGGATGCCGGTGGTGATGTGCGTGGCAGGCAGTCGGCGTCTCTGCTCGTTGTCCCCGGTTCTGACGATCCGGTCGACCGCAGAATGATCACCGACCTGCGAGTTGACGATAGCAAGCACCCTTTGATCGATCTCCGGCGTTTGCTGACTGTTCAGCGCGGCTATGAATGGTACGCTCAGGCCACCTACGCCGTCGAAGTGGGCAATCTTGACGAGGCGAAAAAATGCTACGCGAATCTGCGCGGTCTGGCCGTCGGAACACGTGAACCCCAGTTCTGGTACGCGACTATCCTTGCCAAGCACGGCCATCTCGACGAGGCGCTCCCGGTCTTTGAAGAGGTCTTTCAGGTTGAACCGTTCTGGCTTGGCCTGATCGACCGCCTGGTCGATGCCGGTTCTTTCCCGTCGGATAAAGAGATAATCGCCAAGATCAAGGCGAAAGCAAAAGCAGAAGGAAAACAATAACCCCGATCCCATCTCGTAGGGGGCAGGGCCAAACGACCAAAGGTCGTCCCCTGCCCAGGGTCGACCTTTGGTCGACCTGTCGTTCTTAGCCCGGCGCTTCAGCGCCGGGTGGTGATTCCGGGTTTGTATTCAGGTGATCGGATGAGTCAAACGAGGGGAGCCGGTGCTCCCCTCGTTGTTAGAAAATAACGCTTCTCTGGTCGGGGTCGATGTCAGGTTTGCTGATGATTCGCAAAATCAGGATCATGTTTCCCAGTGCCAGCAGATCGTCGTTGTGAAGCTCGGTCACGATCCCTTGCCCGGTGGATACGCCGTTGATCGAGGTGCCGTTGGTGCTGCCCTGCTCGATGGCAAACAGGCGCTGCGCAGAGGGTCGCAGCATCAGGTGCTCGCGTGAAATTCCAAGTTCTCTTGCGCCGTAAGGTTCCAGGTCAAGGATGATGCGCCCTTCCTGGCTTTCTCCCCGCCCAAGGGTGATATCGCCATACAGGTCCAGCCCGACGACCATTGTCTTTTCCTGGTCCGTTTGCAGTTCAAGCTCGACCCGCCAGGGGGATTTCAACAGGTACTCGTCGTCCGGGCCGGGCAGATACGGCAGTGGGTGGTAAGTCAGTTCCGTTCCGGCTCTCTGGAATCCGAACGGTTTGTAGTCGGCCATGAACCGGTTGAAGATCGTGCCCATAATGTCGGCGGCATTTTCCGACGAGATGATATAAGTTTCGTCGCCTGTCCTGGAATTTTCGCTGTCGTCCATGTTTCCCCTCGATAAGATGTCGCAAGACCGGTTAGCAGTCCCGGTCCTGATCGGGTTACGGTTCGAATTTGTCACGCTGCTGTGTGGATTCCGGCATGGTAGTCGGGTCATATTCGACCAGTGCATTGCAGACCGTACAGCGGTATATATTTAGCCCAACCTCGACCGCGCTGTAGCGCCCGCACGCTGCACACATTGCCTGGGTGATTTCCTCTCCCTCTGCTGTCCGCGTGAAAGTCGGCGGTGGATACTGGTAGCGGGGAAAATCGGCGATAAAGTCCTCTTCCTCTTCCAGTGCGGGCATCGTCTGGAGCCGGTCGAGGTGATCGATCATTTCTGCCTCGGTTGCATCAGGGGGCAGAGTGGGAACGTCCTCTTCCGGGAAGAAATCCTCAAGCGATGGCGCGGGTGCCATCCGGCGATCCTGGGTTGTCTTCCTGCCCAATATCAGTGCATCGTTCAGGTTGTCTTCCAGGTTGTCTGCAATGGCGAAGTTGTCGGGTGCGCTCTCCTTTTTGCCGTCTCTGTTGTTTTCCAGGGCGCTGAGGAGTTGTTCTAAGTCCCTTTCGGAGAGAGGCTGTGCTTCCAACTGGACCCTGACGACGGCTCTCGCGAGGCGTTCGCTTTCATCTCTGACGATCACCGTCGAATCGGTTCTTGAGCCAGTTTCCTCTTCGAGTTCGTCGCCCAGCGGTGTTTCATAGGCGACAAGCTGGCTGCTGGTATCGACCATCTGCTCCGTCGTCACTTCGACCGCGAGTTCGTTTTTGGCTTCCTGCTCGAACGCTGCCAACTGCCGGATCTGGGAGCGCCGCGTTTCCTCGGCCTCTCTCCCCAGTTCGGCCAGCCGTTCCGCCTCGAGTTGCCGGTCCAGAACCGACATCTGGGCCGGGTCGAATTCTTTCCCGGTGCCGGTCGGGTCGCCTTCGAGTTTTTTGCTGGCGGCGGCCAGCCGTTCCGCCTGCGCGCGGAGTTCCATCTCGGCCAGTTGTTTCAGTTTCCGGCGGCGTTCGTCGTCGACCACCACCGGCTGCCCGATGTCATGATCTGCTGCATGTTTGGGTGGGCTGTCGATTTCTACATACTCACCCACTGCGTCGACGGTATGTCTCTCGATCAATTCGTTGCGTTCGGCCATCGGTTCGGTTTCGATGGGCTGCTCGGTGGTTACATGGCGGTGGCTCCGTACCGGTTCGCCGTCTGCCGGTTGGTAGTCGGCTGATGCCGCGTCGTGGGCCACTGCCTGCATGTCTTCGATCCGCCTTTCGAGGTCTTTGGCCTGCGCCGCCTGTTCGATCTTTGCCAGGCGTTCGAGTTCGGCCAGGCGTTCGAGTTCGGCCAGGCGCTTGGCGCGTGTTGCCGCCCGAAGCCCCTCGTGGACGATATGCTTGGCCGAAATCTGGATCGTATCGTCGGCCTTCTGCGCGACGACGGCGTATTCCGCCGATTCGTTCTCACCCGGCGGCTCGTCGAATGGTTCGAGATCGGTCAGCGGGTCATGATCAGGGAGAGAATCCTCCGGCTCTTTATCTTCTAATGCGATAACGTTTTCCTGGCCGCCCACCTGTAGGAGCGCGGCCAGTTCATCGTCCGTCATCCCCTTGATATCGGTCACCAGGAGCTTGATCACTGCCCCTGCCAGCCATTGCATAAGGGCGGGCGGGGTTTCGTCCGGTTGAATCTGTGCCCGGTCGAACATCAGCACGCCGGAACCCAACTGCCCGATTTCGGGGGTCATCAGCGCCCCGTCGATCACGTTCTGTGCCAGGTGCTTGATCAGGCCGTTGAATACGCCCTTGATCGGGATATTGTCGGCAGAAACTACGACCAGAATCAGCAGTTGGCCGGTCTGATCGGGCATGAACTCCGCGCCCAGTGCGCTGACCACTGGCTGTGAATCGACGGTGGTCAGCAGGCGCAGCCCGGCCTGCCGCGCGCTTGACGCCCGGATGTTCCGCGCCGCGAGGGTATGTTGAAGCACCTCCGTCCCGTCGAAGGTGGCATCGACCAGTTTGTCCAGTTGGATATCGTCCCAGGAAATTGATATCCGGTTTCCCATTCCTCGTGTCTCCCAAATCAAGCGCTGCTAACCTGATTATACACCACTGCGGGAGATTGCGTGGGGGTGGTCAACTATCATTTTTGTTACGGATCGGCTTCCTGCGAGCAATGAGGCCGGCGGCGATCAGGATCACACCGGTTCCCCCGATGATTCCGAGGGCGGCGGCCACGCCGGGGCTGCGTTTCAACGCCGATTCGCTAAATCGCCCGCCAGTGTCATCTTTCTGCGGCTCAGGGGTGTTTCCCTGCTCGATCACCTCTCCGCTCGATGGCTCAGGTGTGCGGGTGGCGATGGCCGGGGGGAGTGTCGCCGTTGGTTCGATCTCCGGGGTGATGGTCGGCGACCGGGTCGGCGTCGGCGATGGGATTGGCCGGATCAGCAGCCGGTCGCCGGGGAAAATCAGCGGGTTGTCTTCGGTCAGGCCGTTCAGCGCCAGCAGGTTATACACGTCGACACCGTAAGCGGCGGCGATATGCCACACCGCCTGCCCCTGCTCGACCGTGTGCCACAGCGCGCCGTCCGCGTCCGGCGTCGCGACGATCACCGCGCTGACCACTTCCGCCGGGTCGATTGCCGAGGATGCGGGCACCGCTGCGGCTTCCCCTCCCGTCGTCGACTGCGCCTGCCCGCTCCCGGAGGTCATCGCGAAAAGGGCGACATAGTAGGTGCTGCCATCTGCCGACCGGCTGAACCCGGTCCCGATGTTGCGTGCGCTGGTCTGGGTCATCCCTTGAAGGTGGATCGCGCTGTTCCGCCACCAGGCGACCGCGTCGTACGGGGTTGCGTTCCCGCCGCCGTAGATGTTCTCGTGGACGAAAGTCGAGCCGTCTGGCCCATACCCGGCGGCGATCACCCGGTCACGCGGGCGGGTGCCGCCTGCGCCGGTGTGGGTTACCGTCCCGATTGACGCCTGGTAGTCGGCGTGGCTCTGCGCGACCGCCATCAGCGTGGCATTGACCGTGTAGGGGGCCAGCCCGTATTCGGCCCGGAGCTGGTTGATCAGGTCGATCACCAGCGCTGCTTCACCCGATTGGGATGGCGCGTCTGCGCTGGCAGTTGCGCAGGGCATGATCGCCACCAGTGCGGCGATCAGCGCGGCGCTCGCTGTGATTTTGATTGCTCGCGTTCTCATCACTGTCCCATCCATTCCGCCGCCAGAGTGTAGCCCGACTTTCGAGTCTGTCCAACCCTCAAGCTGACGCATCCCCACCGGGATATGGACGCATCGGTCACATAAGGATTTTGCCGTTCCCCTTTGTCAAGGGGGACAGGGGGGTGTTGAACCGAAACTAAACAGTGCATCTCTCACCTGCAACCTTTTTTATTCCACCTGCGTAATGTCATTTGAATATCCAATTCATTGGTCGTCAGGAGACAGGAGAATGACCGAAAAAAGATTTACCCGCAGCAGCAGCGATAAGATGATCTTTGGCGTGTGTGGTGGACTGGCGAACACCTTCAAGATCGATCCGACCATCGTTCGCATGGTCTTTGCGCTGCTGTTTCTCACGGAGGGGATTGGCCTTTTCATCTACATCATTCTGGCAATCATCATGCCGGAAGATACCGCCCCGGCAGCCAACACCGGCTCGAATGGCCGCCATGTCGAAGAATCGCCCGAAACGCAGTTCGAACCGCTGGGCAGCCGCGACAACTGATCGTCTCACCGGAAACACGTTCCGGCCATCTCGAATGGGGGAGGAAAAAGGGGCTGGCTTTGCCAGCCCCTTTTTCTTTTCTTTGCCCTTCCCCGCTTTCGTCTTTTGCCCCCATTGGCTACAATCCATTCCACTATGGATTTGATTCTGACTCACGACAACGCCGATTTTGACGCGCTCGCCTCGCAGTTGGCCGCTCACAAGCTGATGCCTGACGCGCTGCCGGTGCTGTCGAATCGACTCAACCGGAATGTGCGCCACTTCACCACCCTTTACTGGGATGAGCTTCCTTTTTTGCGTCCCAAAGACCTGCCCAAAGAGCCGGTTGGCAAGGTGGTGGTCGTCGATACGCAAACGGTGCAGACCCTGCGCGGCATGACCGATCAGACCGAGGTTCAGGTCATCGATCACCACGATCTGCGTGATGGGCTGAACCCTGGCTGGAAAGTCTCGATTGAGCCGACCGGCGCGGTGACCAGCGTCCTTTGCGAGCGTCTCCGCGAGGAGCGCATCCCCCTGACCTCTATTGAGGCGACGGCGCTGCTGTTGGGTATCTACGAGGATACCGGTTCGTTGAGCTACGGCTCGACCACCCCGCGTGATGTCTACGCGGCGGCCTGGCTGCTCGAGCGCGGCGCGCTGCTCGATGTTGTTGCCGATTTCCTGCATTATGCCCTGGCCGAAGAACAGTTGGACCTGTTGGACGAACTCCAGGATAACGCTGAGACGATTGAGATCGAAGGCTACCCGGTCGTGATCGCCGCCGCCTCCGCGCCCGAACAGGTCGAGGAGATCGCGACGCTCGCTCACAAACTGCGTGACCTTCTCGACCCGGCGGCGGTGTTCGTCCTGGTCGATCTGGGCCACCATATCCAGCTTGTCGCCCGCAGCACCGTCGACGCCATCGACGTGGGGCAGGTGGCCGAGCATTTCGGCGGCGGTGGGCATGGCCGTGCGGCGGCGGCGATCCTGCGTGATATGTCCCTGGACGATGCCCGGCAGTCGCTTCGTGACCTGCTGCCGGGATACATCCACCCTACTCTGACCGTCTCCGACCTGATGTCTCACGGCGTGCAGACCCTTTCCCCGCAGGCGAAAGTCAAAGACGCCGCCCGGCAGATGCAGCGCTACGGCTTCGAGGGCTTCCCGGTCGTCGATGGGGGCCGGGTGATCGGCCTGCTGACCCGCCGCGCCGTCGACCGGGCGCTTGGGCACGGCCTGAGCGGAGTCCGCATCGACCAGTTGATGGACGCGGGCGAGGTCACCGTCCGGCCCGGCGAATCCATCGCTACTTTACAGCAGACCATGATGATCACCGGCTGGGGCCAGATACCGGTTGTCGATGAGTCGGGTGCGATCACCGGGGTCGTCACCCGCACCGACCTGATCAAGCATCTCGGCCATAATGACTCCGTTTCCCGCAACTCGACCATCACCCACGCGCTTGAACTCGCCCTGCCGGAGGCGCTGCTTGCCCTGCTGCGGGCCGCCGGTCGGCTGGCCGACGAGATGGGCGGCAGTCTCTATCTCGTCGGGGGCGGCGTTCGTGACCTGCTGCTCTTGACCTCGGTCGATCCGCTGCTCGATATTCCCGTGATCGACATCGACTTTGTCGTCGAGGGTGACGCCATCGCCCTGACCCGCAAATTGAAGGGTACCTTTGGCGGCGAGATGCGTTCCCATGCCCGGTTCGGCACCGGCGAATGGATTCTGACGGCGCAAACCTGGCAGGAGATTGCCCGGCAGTTGGACGCCGCCGAACCGGTCAATGAAGAACTCCCCATGCGGATCGATTTCGTCACTGCGCGCACCGAGTTCTACGACGAGCCGACCGTCCTTCCCGAAGTCGAGCGCAGCAGCATCAAGGCCGATCTCCACCGCCGCGATTTCACGATCAACACGCTGGCGATCCGCCTCGACCCGCGCCATTTCGGGCAGATACTCGATTTCTACGGCGGGAAAGCCGACCTCCGCGAGCGCCGAATCCGGGTGCTCCATTCCCTGAGCTTCGTCGACGACCCGACTCGCATTCTCCGGGCAGTACGTTTCGAGCAGCGCTTCCGCTCGCCCAAAACCCAGCGCGGTTTTGAGATCGAGCCGCGCACCGCCGAATTGATGACCCACGCCATCCCCCTGCTCGACCGCATCACCGGTGACCGGATCAAGCACGAGATCGAGCAGAGCCTCGCCGAACGCGAGCCGGAGCGCGTCTTCACCCGTCTGAGCGATCTGGGCGTCCTCGCCCGGCTGCATTCCGATCTTACCTGTGACGAGTGGACGAAGGCGGCTTTCCGGGCGGTGCGTAAGATCATCGCCCCGCCGCTCTGGGATGGGCTGGGTGACGATTTCGACCTTGAACTGCCCTATTTTGCCCTGCTGACCTACCGCCTGCCGGTCGAGGCGATCCATGCCGTCTGTGACCGGCTCCACGTGCGCCGCCGCACCGTCGAGACGCTCGACCTGGTGCAGGTGATCCGCAGCCGGATGGGCGAGTTGTCACAGCCGGTTCCGCCCAGCCATGTTTACAACCTGCTCAAACCGGCCTCTGATCATGTCCTTGCGGCGGGCTGGGCCGCCGCGCCGACGGCGCAGGCGCGTGAACACATCACCGCGTTTGCATCGCGGTATCGTGGTGTCTCCCCGGCTGCCGATGGTGCGACACTCATCGCGCATGGCCTCAAGCCGGGGCCAACCTTCGGCACGATCCTTGATGCCCTGCGTGATGCCTGGCTCGACGGTCTGGTCACGACGCCCGAAGAGGAACGCCGCCTGCTCGCCCGCCTGCTGGAAGACCTTCACTAAGTTGTTGACAACCGCCCTGCTTGGCGTAAACTAGCTATGAGAACAGTTTGATCAGTCTGTCAGCGCGTTCGATGGAGCGTGACAATGGACCTGCAGGTAGATATCCTGTTTACGAAAGACTGCACCGATTGGGAAACCGCCGACGAACTGGTTCAGCAGGCTCTGCAAGACCTGGGCCTGGAAGCCGATTTTAATTACTGGCTGGTCGAAAGCGACCGCAAGGCGATTGAATACAACTTCATCGGCTCGCCGACGATCCGCGTCGACGGCGAAGACCTCTTCCCGGTGCGCGGCTCACCGGCGGGCCTGCGCCTGCGATCCTATTTCAGCGCCGAGGGAATGCTGGGCCATCCCACCTATGACATGATCGTTGCTGCTCTTCAGGAGCGGCTGGAGCTGTAACAACAAAGAGCAGCCGATCCCGGCTGCTCTCCAGAATTTATCTGCGAATTACACCAATTCCGCGAATTTAACTGCTTGCCTGCCGCTCGCGAAAAGCCTTTCGAGCAGCAGGTAGGACGCTAATGTTTATACCCGATCATCCGCAAGAACTCTTTCCGGTGCGCGGTCTCGGCGTCGCCCTCGACTCCCTTCGGGCTGAACCCATCCACCACGCCCAGAATGCCGCGTCCCTGCTCCGTCTCGGCGACCAGCACCTCGGTCGGGTTGGCCGTCGCGCAGAATATCCGGCAGACTTCCGGCACCTGCTTGATTGCGTTCAGTATGTTGATCGGGTAGAAGCCTGCTCCCAGGAAGACGAAGAAGCTGTGCCCCGCCCCGACCGCTTCCGCGTTTTTGACCGCCAGTTCGATCAGCGCGTCGTCGGTGCCCGTTTTGCGGATCAGGCATGGTTCGGATGCTTCACAAAAAGCCACCCCGAACTTGATCCCCGGCACGGCGCTGACCATCACTTCGTAGATATCTTCCACCGTCTTGATGAA
>DAOUES010000228.1:0-6641 GCA_034430335.1 Anaerolineae bacterium
ACACCGCCCCCTGGGTCGAATCGGGCGAATACCGGGGGCCGGTCAAATACCCCGGCGAGCCTATTGACCCGGCGGACATGGCCGGGTTGAGTCAGAAAGCCATCGACTTTATCAACGAGCGCTCCATCCCCCGCAGCCGTGACGAGATGGCCGAGATGCTGGCGCAGCCGCTTGCTGCCAGGGAAAAGACGGGCTGCCCGCTTTACTGCGGAGAATTTGGAACCTACGAGAAGGTGCCGCGCCCGCTGCGCCTGGCCTGGACCCGCGACCTCGTCGAGACGTTCAGGGCGCTCGACATCGCCTATACATACTGGGCTTACAAAGGCGACTTCGGCCTGCTGACCGCCGGCGGCTGGGACGCGGAGATGGCGTCGATACTGGTAGGATAGAAAGGATTGCAGATGGGTAACGGGCGTTTTCATCTTGTACCGGCAGTCTTGTGCGGAGTGCTCGTTTTGCTCTCGGCCTGCCAGCCGGAGAGCCTGCCGGAGCCGACCGCAGTCCCGACGCCCACCCCGTCGACCGCCCCGACGCCCACCGCTGTCCCCTCCCCGACCCTGACACTGACCGCCCTGCCCCAACAGGAGCAGTCCCCGGCCCCGGAGATCGAACTGACTTTCATCCCCGAATACGGCAGCGAAGATAACCTGATGGGCCGGGTGACCGGCGTGGAGAATCCCGGCGATTACCAGGTCGCGGTGTTCATCGACGTGGCGGGCGGCTGGTGGACCAAACCATACTGGGCGTCGCCGCTGACGCCCATTGCCGCTGACGGCACCTGGGAAGCCGACATCACCACCGGTGAAAACGATCCGCGTGCCACGCAGATCGCCGTATACCTTCTCCCCGCCGGGTTCGATCCCCCGCTGATGCGCGGCGAGAAGATTTTCCCCGTCGAACTGGCATCGAACGCGGTCGCCTCTGTGATCGTCGAACGAGAAACCAGAGAGGAGGAACCCATGCGCGCGATCACGTTTTCAGGGCTGCGCTGGCAGGTCAAGGCCAGCAGCGGGCCGGTCGGCCCCGGCCCGAATATCTTCTCGGACAGCCTGGAAAACGTCTGGGTGGATGCCGATGGGCGGCTCCATCTGAAGATCACCTACCGCGACGGCTGCTGGCTGTGTGCGGAGGTGATCGCCGAGCAGTCGCTGGGCTACGGCACCTATGTCTTTCAGCCTGCCAGCCGCGCCGACCAGATCGATCCGAACGCGGTGCTGGGGATGTTTACCTGGGACACCAACGCGCCGGAATACCACTACCGGGAGATCGATATCGAGTTTGCCCGCTGGGGGCAGCCGGGCGGCAGCAATATGCAGTACGTCGTACAGCCCTATACGACGCCCGCCAATATCGAGGACCTCACCACAGCCCTGGCCGGTGGCCCGTCGACGCATCAATTCACCTGGAGTCAGCAGGTAGTCTCGTTTCAGTCCACCCAGGGCGATACCACCCTGGCGGCCTGGACCTATACCGGGCCTGATATCCCGCCCGCAGGCGGCGAGAACGCCCGGATCAACCTGTGGCTGTTCAACGGTGCGCCCCCCACCGATGGGCAGGAAATCGAAATCGTGTTCGACCGGTTCGAGTTCATCCCGCTGGCGGAGTAGGTGGAGAAGGGTGACGCCGGAGCATTGACTCCGGCGTCGAGGGTAACTTTGAGGAGTTATCGGGCGAGGCCAGTTCGCCCGTTGGGGAACAAAGTTCTATCCGAAACTCGCTTCGCTCGCTTCGGACAGGAGCAAATGAGCAAAAGTTATTCTCTTGGACGGTCGGCTTCCGGGCCGCTGACCGGCATCGGCGGCACCGTTTCGACCCGCTGATTGCGGCTGCGGGTGATCAGGTAGATGCCTGCCAGGATGATCAGCGCGGCAAAGGCGCTGCGCACGCTCTTGGCGAAGAAACCGGAATGGTGGTCGAACCGGACGCCAACAGCCGGTGTCCTGACGACCACTTCAGGCATCTCCGGCATGTCCGCCATTTCGGGCATTTCCGCCATTTCGGGCATGGGAGGCATTTCAGGCATCTCCGGCATGGCGGGCATCTCCGGCATTTCGGCGACACGCTCGCCGTATTCCGTGTGTCCGCCGTGCCCCACGCTCACAAACACGCCTGCCACCGCCACCAGCGCGGCGACACCCAGCAGGCCGATTCCCAGTATAACAGCGATGAGTATCGCTCGATTCTTACGCTTCGGCGCTGGCCGTTCGTTCTCAGGAATCACTTCCGGCATCATTAGACTCCATTTCTCTCGATAAAGGCTGCTTCTCGTCAGGCGGCGCGTATTCACGCCCGCAATAATCCTTTACGTAGATCGACAAAGGAAGTTTCAACAAACGGCTTACCGGAGGATGACTTTCATCTACCTATTCACTTTCAACCCGCCTTCTTCAACTTCTCGAAGTAGTGCTTTCTGAACTTCGCCACCTTCGGCGCGATCACCATCATGCAGTAGCCCCGGTACGGGTTGCTGCGAAAATACCCCTGGTGATAATCCTCCGCCGGGTAGAACGCCTCCAGCGGCACCACCTCGGTCACAATTGGATCGTCCCACAGATCATTGGCCTCCAGCGCCTTGATTTTCGCCTCGGCTGCCGTTTTCTGCTCGTCCGAATGTGTCAGAATAATCGACCGGTACTGCGGGCCGACATCGCTTCCCTGCTGGTTCAGGGTCGTCGGGTTGTGGATCGTAAAGAAGACGTCCAGCAGGTCGCCGTAGCTGATCACCGCCGGGTCGTAGCTGACCTGCACTACCTCGGCGTGGCCGGTGCCTTTGCCGCAGACCTGCTCGTAGGTCGGGTTCGGCAGATGCCCCCCGGCGTACCCCGACACCACCGACTCGACGCCCTTCAACTGCTCATAGACCGCTTCCAGACACCAGAAACACCCGCCGCCCAACGTCGCTTTTTCCACTGCCATCATTTCACCTCGTCTTCCATTCACTGATTTGATTGTATCGAGCGGCCCCAATCGGGGCGACCGGCTGGTCGTTTTCTTACCGGCGGCATCAAAACAAAAACCCCGCCGGGAGTGTTTTCCTGCGGGGCAAGGTGTCTGCGGTTGCAGTTCCTCTTATTTGTGAAGCTTCTATCGCTCCTTTGGTGTGACCGGTCATCGCCCGGCTAATCAATCGACGGAATCGACTGCGGCCAGTCCAGGCTTCGGTCGGAACCCGGTCGCGGGATCAGGACGATGGCCGACCCCAGGAATACGGGGACAAGTTCCTGGGTTTCTCCGCGACGTGCGCCGAAGGTGTTATATTCGAACACGGCCTTCTTCGCTTTCTTCTCGGCGGCGGCTGCCCGGCGTGCGCTCTTCCGCTCTTCGGTCTTGCCAATCGTACCGCTCAGGATTGTATCGTTCTTCAGTGCTCTTAACATGATGTTTTCTCCTTACAGTAAATGTTCAATCTGACCTAATAATACTGTGCGGAGGGGGTAGTTGAGATCATCCAAAGGTGGTAGATCGGGGCACAGGCGGTAGTATCTTTTCGGGGGTGGGAAAAGGGGCTGCTGAGTAAGATTCTGGTTGTGATTCCGGCGTTTTCGTATATAGTAGAAACCTTGACTGCCAGTTATGGGCAACCCGTTTGAGACATTGCTGGGACAAAGGAGAACCAACATTGAAGAAGCCGCGAAGTGGGGATAATTGGTTCTTTGTTGATGAGTCCGGTGACGCCACATTTTATGATCGCAAGGGAAATCTGATCGTTGGACACCCCGGATGTTCGCCTGTTTTGATGCTAGGTTTTATTGAAACACAAGACCCAGATTTGCTCCGCAAAGCCGTTATTGATGTGCAACGCGAGGTAGTAAATGATCCTTATTTTCAGGATGTGCCGTCATTAAAGAAAACAGCGATCACCTTTCATGCAAAGGATGATACTGCCGAAATCCGCTATATATTCTTTAAGCTCATTTCAGAATTGGACTTCAAAGCGCAATTTATTATTGCCCGAAAAATCGAGCGGGTATTTCGAAACAATTTCGAAGCCAGTAAGCATAAGTTCTACGATCATCTGATCCAGCACCTTTTCGAGCGTGTACTCCATCGTTACACGACAAACCACATTTACTTTGCAAAGCGTGGTTCGCGCGATAGGCAACAGCCTTTAGAGCAGGCTATACAAACTGCGATCAGACATTTTGAGGCAAAATGGAATACCACCGTCGAGTCCAATTATGATGTTCAGGCTCAAACACCAAAGGGTGAACCATGCTTGAGTATAATCGATTATATGAACTGGGCGGTTTACCGAGCCTTCACGCGGGGAGAAATGCGTTACTACCGATATGTCGAGAATAAAGTGAGTTTACTGGTTGATCTCTACGATAGAGATAATTATCCAAATAACTGGTATAGTCGAAAGAATCCGTTCGACATAACAAAATGCAGCCCTCTATAACTAGATCCGTCTACCGGACGCACGGCATGTGAGCCGACTTTCGTATATAGAGGACTGCACTATTGATCTGATACATCTGCATTTTAGCAGACTTTTACTGAGAGAACAATACACATCGGGTGCATTTCACTTCAGTGCGGATTTCGCTCAGTTCTATGATTTTTGTACTGGTTCTTGAACCAGCTTGCACTAACTTGAAATGCGCCCCCCGTTTATCGACGCGCCCTTTCCTATACGAAGTTCGCGAAGCGAATTTCGTATAGGATTTTAGAGCAACCCCACCTCATTCGCGGCGGCAATCGCCTGCGTGCGGCTGTTGACGTTCATCTTCTGGTAGATGTTCCGCGTATGCACCTTCACCGTCCCGATTGAGAGCACAAGCTGCTCCGCGATCTCCCGGTTCGACAGCCCCGCCGCGACCAATCCAAGCACTTCCAACTCGCGCTCGGTCAGCGGCTCGGCCAGCGTCTGGTTGATCTCGTCCTGCGCATCCGGTGTCACCATGTTGGCAAGCTGCCCGATAGTCGCATCCAGGTCCATCTTCAAGCCGCGCTCCCGGCTCCGGTCAAACGTCTCCGGGGTGAGCCGATCTTGCAGGTCGGCCTGGATATCCGCCAGGCGTACCCAGTTTTTCATCCAGGAGCGCCCGTATTCCGGCAGCTTCTCGGTTAACGCCAGCAGTTCGACCGCCCCGGCAAAGTCGCCCTCGTGATACCGGGCGGCGGCTTCCAGCGCCAGCACTATCGACCCGGCGGCAGGATCGGAATAGTTCCATTTGCTGAACAGCCGCTTGTGATTACGCCGCACCGTTTCGACATCCCCCAGCCCACAGGCGGCAAACGACAACCCCGCGTTGGTGAGCGGATCGATATACGTGGCGAAAACCTGGTCGACAATTGCCTGCGCCTCTAAGTAAAGCTGCACCCCGGTCTGGTAATCCTCGTCGACCAGTGAGGCCAGGATCGAGAGCAGGCTCAACGACGTGTACTTCCCTTCCGTATAGTCGGAGCTGCGCGAAACCATCTGTATCTCGTAGGCAATATCGCGGCTCTCCTCGAACTGCCCCCGGCTCATCGCCAGGAAGCTGAGTGTATTCAGGCTGGTGACAATCCCCTTGACCGTCCGGTATTCCCGCATGATGTCGACAGACTGCCGGATGTACTCCTCCGCTTCCTCGTACCGCTTCAGCCGGTAGTAGATGTCGCCCAGCCCCATCAGCGCCCAGCCTTCGCCGTGACGATCCCCCATCTGGCGGCGAAGCTGCTGTCCCATCAGTTGATTGTCCAGCGCTTTGTCGCCATCGCTGACGCTGTAATATGCGTTCCCCAGCCAGGTCCGGATATCGGCCTCGTAGAATATCCCTCCCTCCAGTTCCGCATACCGTTCGAGCGCCTCTTCCATCAGGGACAGCGCATCCTGTTTGACCTGGACAGTCTGGCAGCGAAGGTCGCGCTTGGGCTTCATCATCGCGACGATCCCCAGCAGGTACAGGGCGAAGGCTTCGTCCTCCGCCGATTTTTCTTTCCGGGCTGCCTCCAGATACTCTGTAAGCTCTTCCAGCACGTCCATTTCACGCTCAAGGTAGCCGAATAACACCATCCGGATGATATTCGCGATGATCCGGCGTCTCAGAAGCTCCGGCATCTTCAGATTCTCCGCCGCCAGCCGCATCAGCCTGGCCCCCACCTGGAACTGGGTGCGCATATCGCAGTAGAGACTGAGGTTTTCTATCGAGTCCATGATCGCATCGACATCCTGCGTGTCGACTGCCCGCTCCCACGCTTTTCGAATGTTCTCGAAATCACTCTCGATGGCATCCAGGTAGACAAGCTGGTCGCGCGTTTTGAGCGGGGCCGTCCGCAGCACATCGACGAAATACTGCTTATGCCGATCCAGCAGAACGTCGTCGACTTTTGCCGCATACTGCCGCAGCAGCTCATGGATCGCGTAGCGCCCGGACGAATTGAGGTGCAGCAGCGATTTGTTCACCAGGTTCGCCAGCGTGGGCACCGACGCCCCGGCGATGGCTTCTGCCGCTTCCCGCGTGAACCCGCTGCAGAACACCGTCAGCCGTTTGAATACTTCGCGGTCTTCTTCGGTAAGCAGTTTCAGCGAATGGTTGAACACCACCCGCATGCTGCGGTGCCGCTCGGCGATGTTGCGATGCGTCGAGGTCAGGATGTCGATGTTCTTGCTGATCTCCCCGGCGATGTCCGCCGGGGTCAGCGTATTGACCCAC